>JAGQGA010000193.1 GCA_020432595.1 Anaerolineales bacterium
TGTCGCCCGGCACCGTCATTGGCGCGGCCTCGCCTATTAACGGCGACGGTAGCGACATTGGCGAAACGCTCTACCGCAAGCAGGTGGAGGATTTGAAGGCGACGATGCGGACGCTGACGGCGCGGCGCGGGGATGAGGCAGTAGCTGTGGCCGAGGCCATGATTGAAGATGCCCGTGCCGTCACCGCTGATGAGGCGTTGGAACTGGGGCTGATTGACCTGGTTGCCAACGATAACGACCAACTGCTGGCTGAGATTGACGGGCTGGCTGTAGCAGTGGATGGGCGGGAGGTGGTGTTGCAGACGAGTGGGGTGGAGAAACGGCCGTTAACCCTCACCCTCACCGAACGCATCCTCGCCGCTCTCACCAACCCGCTCCTGCTGGGCATCCTCATCACCATCGGTGCCCAAGCCCTCATCTTTGAAGTCACCCACCCCGGCTTTGGTGCCCCCGGCATTGTCGGCATCCTCTGCATTGCGCTGGCACTTTATGGCTTCGGCCAGCTACCCGTCAACTATCTTGGCCTCGGTCTTATCGCCCTGGCCTTTATCCTGCTGATCACCGAAGCATTTACCCCCACGCACGGCGTTTTAGGCGTGGGAGGCGTGCTTTCCCTTTTTGCCGGGCTGCTCGTCCTGTTTAACTCCCCCAGCTCTCCCGACTTCATCCGCCTTTCCATTCCTGGCGCGATTGGCATCACCCTGTTTACGGCCGGCTTCTTTGCCTTCATCATTTTTGCCGCCATTCGTATTCGGCGCGCCCCTGTCATCACCGGTGCTGAAGGGCTGGTGGGGCAGCTTGGCCCGGTGCGCCAGCCGCTGGTTGCCACCGCCAATGAGAGCGTTTACCAGGGTTCGGTCTTGGTCAACGGCGAACTGTGGCGGGCACAGTCGGATGAACCGTTGGACGCAGGAGCCAAGGTGGTGGTCAAATCACTAAACGGGTTTACGCTGCACGTCAAGAAAGTTGGGTCCAAGGTGCCATAAAATTGTGCTATAGCCGGATCAATCCTTCGGGAGTCGTTGGGATTGTTCTCACCTGCTGGCTGGCTCCCCAGAAGTAGGTGGGGTGGTAAAGGAAAAGCCAGGGGGCATCGTCGTGGAGGAGGCGGTAAGCGGTGCGGTAGATGCTTTGCCGCTGGGTGGGGTTGACGGTACGGCTGGCTTGGTCAAGCAGTTGGTTAACCTGTGGGTTGTGGTACCCTTGCCACCAGGGGCCGGCCGTATCGGAGTTCAGCTTTTCGCGCAGCACACGGTAGGTGCTGAGGGGGCTGGAGTCGAAACAGCAAGCGTCGTGGATTTGTTTGGCTTTAACCATATGGGCGTAGGCAACGCGGTCGGTGTAGTGGCGAAGTTCGATGGGGAGATTAACGGCCGTTAAATTCTCCACCAACAGCTCACCCAGCAGCGGTGCTTCATCTGGCAGCGTTTGCGGCACATCAATCACCAGCTTGCCGCTGAACCCCACTTCGGCCAACAGCATTTGGGCTTTGACCGGGTCATACGGATAGGGGGCAAGCCACGGGTCACAGCCAAAATGGTAGGGGGTGAGGGGGCCATTAAGGGGAGAAGCAGCAGGCCGCGCCAGGTCAATCATCCGCTCAACATTGACCGCATAGTTGATCGCCTGCCGCATCCGCGTGTCGGTGGCAGGGCCATGCTGAATGTTGAACAGAAACGCCACGCACAGATTGCTCGACTGAGCCAGCTTTTTCCCTCCGGCAGCCTCCACCGCATTCGCCTGCTGTTGCGACAAATCCATCACCAAATCAGCTTTGCCCGACAGCAGTGCCGCCAACCTTTGGGCAGCGTCGGGTTCGCCACGCCAAACAAGGCGGGGATGGGCGGCAGTCCACCGAGTGCGACAGTGGGGAAATGGCTCCAGTACGACCTCGTTTTCCCCGTGTGCCACCAGTTGGTAGGAGCCGCTGCCCACCAGCCGGTGGGGCAAATCGGCCAGGGCGTTTTGCGGCACAATGGGAATGGCAACAAGCAGGTCGAGCAGGTCGGCCATGGGTCGGGCGGTGGTGATGCAAACGGCCGTTTCTCCCGCCACCGCCATCTCCGCATCCCCCAAATAGCTGGCCCACACCCCTTCCGTACCAAACTCGCCCCCCACGCTGGGGTCACAAGCACGACGCAGTGAAGCCACCACATCGGCCGGGGTGAGGGTTGCGCCATTGTGAAAAACCACGTCATCACGCAGGGTAAAAGTCCAGGTGTGGGCATCGTCGGCCAGATGCCAATGGGTGGCGAGGGCGGGGACAAAACGGCCGTGGGCGTCGCGTTGCACCAGGGCATCGAAGATGGCGGTGAGCAGGTTGAGCCGGTTACGGGCATCAGAACAGATATGAGGGTCGGCCAGGGAAACGGCCGTTTGTAAAATAATCATAGCAATTGCAGGTTAGAGATTAGAGCGCGATCACGCTCTGATCTTCAATGTCAACTCACGGGAACACACCGCTAATTCTTGCTGTCCTCTTTTGTCCACCACCAAATGCCCGTACACTCTGGCAAAACAGTCAATTGATCGCGCAAAATACGGTCGGCCAGCTCGTCGCCAAAGAAAAAGCGAGTTAGGTAAGCACCTTCGGCGGGTGAGGCAAATTGGTAATCGGTACGAATCCAGGTGGATTGGAAGCCGTGGTCGTTTTCCCACCAGCGGTACAGTTCAGCCAGCCCTGCGGTGGGTGGGGTGGGGGCTTCAAAGCCGGTGCCAAGCGTTTCCAACAACATGAGCGTGCCGCCAGGGCGCAGCACACGGCGCATTTCGCTGAGGGCGGCGTTGATTTCGTCACGCCAGCTTTCGGGAAACCAGCCGACGCAGTGGGCAAGGCTCCAACCAGCTATGGCGATGTCGGCACTGGCATCAGGGGCAGGTAGGGCATGGTTGGGGGAAACGGCCGTTTCTACCCCCTTACCCAACACCTCCATCTTGGCTAATTTTTCCGTTGCCACCGCCAGCATGTGGGCCGAGCCGTCGTAAGCGCGAATCGTGCGGGCATAGGGTGCCAACATACAGACTAGCCGCCCCGTGCCGGTGCCTAGCTCAATGATGTCGGTTTGGGAAAACGGCCGTATTTTTTCCAGCGCCGGTAAAATATTCCCCTGATAATCTTCTGTAGCAACCATTGCCTCATAGGCCGCCGCTTTGGTGGCATAAATTTCCTGAAAATGATCCATTGTTACCCCAGAATGAGCAGTGCCAGCAGCGCTAATACGGCCGGCAGCCCTTGCACAATCATAATGCGCGGCTTGCCGGTGCTAAGACCGCCGTAAACGGCCGCAACGATGACGCAGAGAAGGAAAAACCATTTGAAGGCAAAATTTCCCGTCACCAGCCCATACAATAAGCCTGCCGCCAGGAAGCCGTTGTAAAGCCCCTGATTGGCCGCCAACACTTTTGTCTGTTCTGCCAGATCCTTGGTTGTGCCAAAAATGCGCCGCACGCGGGGCGTTGTCCACAAAAACATTTCCATCACCAAAATATAAATGTGTTCCAGCGCTACAACGGCTATTAAAATCGTTGAAACAATTTGCATCATGTCTCCTTGTCGCTAGGAATCGTATCACTGTTTTAGCGTGGTGCGTGGTGCGTAGCCAACAGGCCTTTTATGCACCACGCACCAAATTTATCAGCCTACAAAATCGGAAACCCGTTTTTCGTTTATCACCTGCTGCCTACCCGCCGCGCCTCGCGCCGCTGCTGCTGTTCGTGAATTTCCTCGACGTGGGCTACTTTTTCTAAAACGGCCGTCTCCAGCCACAGCTTCCCGTTAACGGCCGTTGCCACACTCCCTGCCCCATATGACCCTGTAGCCGTGTCATCTTCCCAGGGTGGGTTCGCCACCAATGCCCCACCTTCCACCCAATCCATGTAGTAGCTTTCGGTACCGACAAAATCCATCTCGTCCACCACCTTCGCCATTTGCACCAAATCGGGGCGCAAATGCAGCAGCATCGCCGTTTCCAGCTCACCGGCGTGACCCATGCCGCCGCGTGGCGACAGGCGCGTTTGCTGCACCACCGGCGTGGCAATGTGGCCGGATGTGTGGAGCCAGGTGGTGGCACAAAAAATGCGGCGGTGGCGTTCGCCCGCATATTTGACCACGTTGACCAAGAAGGAGCAGCTACCGCCGTGGCCGCTGATTAAATACAGCTTGTCAAAACCGCGCCCAGCCAGCACGTCCACCACCGCCAGCCAAAAATCTTCAAAGGCGCGGCCACCGCAGTTAAGCGTTCCGGCAAAGCTGGCGCGGTGGGTACTAACGCCGTAGGGGAAGACAGGTAGGCAGGTGGCGAGGTAGGGGGCAGAAACGGCCGTTTTTTCCCCAATCGCCCCAATAATTTCGGTATCTACCGACAGCGGCAGGTGGTAGCCGTGCTGCTCGGTGTGGCCGATGGGAATGATGACCACTTTGTCGCGGTTGTGGTCGGCCGGCAGCCGTGGCGCGGGGAGAAATTGGCTGTGGTGCGGCAGCGCCATCCGCGCCGCCCCTAGACCCAAATCAACCCCCTGCGGCGTCAGAGCCAACACCCGCGTAAAGCCGTCGTCGCGCAGGCCATCAAGCAAATTAGCAACCATTTGCCCCAGCAGCGGCTCCGCCACCGCCAGCCCACTACCTCGCCAGCCAAACGGCAGCGACGGCAGCAGCCCAATTTGCGGCGGATTACCCAGCCCTTCGGCCACTTTTGCCAACTCATAGCCACCGCCCAGCGGCACAACCAGCGGCGTGTCGCGGGACAAGGCGGCGACATCGGGCCAGGTTAGGTGTTCGTAGGAGAAAAATTGTGTCATTGATAGAGATTGGAGACTAGAGATTGGAGATTGGTTTGTATGCACCAATCTCCAATCTCTAATCTCTCATTTTTGGATTCACCACCGTCCCCATCATTTCCCCTGCCCAACTAGGAGGCGCAGGTTCCAGCGTCATACCTAACCGACGCATGAGTGCCAGCGAACGGCCGTTAGCGGCATCGGCAATAGTAACAATGCGGTGCAGTCGCATGTCTTCAAAGGCAAAGTAGCGCAGGGCAACGGCGGCTTCAAAAGCATACCCTTGCCCCCAGTAGGCACGCCCCAGCTTATAGTACAATTCGACAAGGGGATAGGCGGCGGGAATATCGTCGGGGGTAAACGGCCGTAAAATTAATCGCTCTGTTTCTAATTGATGCGGCATAAACCAATCCTTTCTAACACCCGCTTCCTACTTCACCAAGCCAAACTATCATACCAACAGCGCCTATGTGAACCAAATTCAGCCACTTGGTACCCAATGTGTGTGTTTTGTCACAAAGCTAGGGTAGGTGTAAAATAGCCACCATATTTTTACCATCAAGACCCTTATAAACCTCTTATAGGTTAAACTTAGAACAAAAAAGTCACCAATATCAGTACATAACATCCAGGTTTTAACATTTGTTGGCTCTTAAATTATCCCATTGTGCCACTTTCTAAGCCAGCACCGTCAACGAGATAAATTCGTGAGCATGTCATTGAACACAACCACTGCCCCACACATCCTCATGAAAAGCAGTCACCTATCTCATGAAAGGCTTACACACGATTCGCTTTTTAGCGTCCAGCCAATCGCCTTCACCACGACAGCCCGCTTCACACCACAAATTCATCGTTTCAACTGCTCAGGAGCGGTGGCTGCTTGTTGCAGCCATGCTGTTGGGCGCAACGCTGCGTTTTTACCGGCTCGCTGCACTGCCGCCGGGCGATAGCTATGATCCCGCTTTTTACGGTATTGATGCCCTGCACATTCTGCAGGGCGCGTGGCCCATTTATCTGGACAACAACTTTGGCCGCGAAGTGCTTTTTAGCTACTTGGTGGCCGGGCTTTATGCTTTTTTGGGGGCAGGCACGTTTGGCATCCATTTGGCGGCGGCGTTTGTGGGCATGGCTACCATCCCGGCCACCTATTTGGCTGGCAAGCGGCTGTTTGCCCCGGCAAACACCATTACTGCCCGCTATACTCCTTTGCTGGCAAGCTGGCTGATGGCACTCTCCTATTGGCACCTGAATTGGAGCCGATTTGGGGTGCGGGCGGTGCTGGTGCCGCTTTTTGCGGCACTGGTGGTGGCTTCGCTGTGGCGCTGCCAGCAAAAACCGGGGATTGGCTCATGCGCCAAGGCTGGTTTCTGGTTGGGGCTAAGTTTCTATACTTATCAGGCGGCTTTGGCGCTGCCGCTGCTGGTGCTAGTCTGGTTGGTCTATCTGTATTTTCGGGGAAAACGGCCGTTTTCCCCCAAACACGCCGCTGTTATCCTCATCACAGCACTGCTTGTCTTTGCGCCCTTGGGCTACTATGCTTGGCAGCACCCTGGCTTATATGGTTTTCGCACCAGCCAGGTTTTGGTGACCAAGACCGCCACTTCAACACGGGAGCAAGTAACGGCCGTTTTGCAACAAGCCCAGCAAGCGATCCGCATGTTTACCAGCGAAGGCCACCCCGACCCGCTGGTGTCGCTCCCCAAACGGCCGTCGCTAAACCTAATTTTGTCCATCTTTTTTGTGCTGGGTGTGGGAACGGCCGTTTATCGCATCCGACAATCCCCCTACCTGTTTCTGCTGCTGTGGCTTGTCATCATGCTGCTGCCAGCCATTTTCGCCGGGCAAGGCTCGGCCGCCAAACGGGGCATCGGCACCCTGCCGGCCGTGATGCTGCTCACCAGTTGCGGCCTGCTGCTGCCGCTACATATCTTGAGCCACCACTCTCGCCGCTGGTTAGCTGCCGGTTGGGTCGGCGTGATCAGCCTTGTTTTACTTATCACCGGCATCATTACCTACCGTGACTACTTTCTTATCTGGGCACAAAACCCAGATCTGCCCGTTTTGTTTCAGGAACACGAGGTCAAGGTTGGGCAATTGATTGGGCAGTTGCCCCGCAGTGAAACCGTCATGCTGTCGCCATTTGACCCCGCCCACCCCAGCATCCAGCTTCATTCCCAACTGCACCCCAACATCCGCCCCTACAACGGCTACTTCTGCCTGCTTTACCCGCAGCAGCTTCCCGCCACCTATGTCATCGCCCCCGGCAAAGGGGAACGCAGCCTCGATACCTTGAGCAAAACCTTCCCCCAGGGCACTCTGATCGCCGCGCTGCCGCACCCCAGCCGTCCTTATCCATACTACCTTGCTTACCACGTACCTGCCGAAGCCACACCAGCGCTTGCCCCAGCTTCATCAAGCGACATCAACTGGAACCATGAAATTCGTTTGCTGGGGTTTGATGTCAGCCCAACAATGGCCCAGCCAGGTGATGAGTTGTCTATCACGCTTTATTATGAGGCACTTGGCAGTGCCCTCCCCAACTACACCGCCTATGTCCACCTGTTGGGGGAACCCATGCCGGAAACGGGTAACCCAATCTGGGCACAGCAGGATAGTGAGCCGTGTCATGGTTGGACCAAAACAGCCTTGTGGCGGGAAGGAGATAAACTGGTAGATCGCATCAAGCTGACGATTGCCGCCGACACACCACCCGGCGCATATCAGCTAACGACGGGTTTTTATACCTGGCCTGATATTGTGGGGGTGCCCATTGTGACGACTACGGGAGAAACGGCCGTTTCCCCCGCCGCTCTCCTCACTGAAATAACCGTTACTGCTCCCTAACACTACATCTGGTCATAACTGCCTTCAAATTTGTCAAAAAAGGCGGCAAGCTGGGCCACGCTGCCACGCCGCAGCCGCAGTTCACGCCGTTCCAGCACGTCGGCTACGGTGATGTAACCAACGATGAGACCCATAAAAACGGCCGTTTCTGCCCGCAGCACCAATTCCGCCGATGGCAACGCCCCAAACCCTAGCTCCACCATCTCCCCATTCTCAATCGCACAGTGGAACACATCCGCCCCCGTTTGGAACTCCGCCGAGCCAGAAAAACCTGCCGCCCGCTCCCGCTGGAAAAACTTGCTCAACGCCCCCATCGTCGAAGAAGCAGGCACAAATTGATCCGCCTCAGGCGGGTATTGCAAATAATCCACCCCCATATTGGTCATAGCGCGGATAATTGGCGTTAAGGTTTCGCGCCCATATGCCGTTAACTCATAGACCGAAGAAGCTGCCGGAGGAGGAAGCCGGTTTTGCTCAATCAGCCCCGCCGCTTCCAGCTCCTTCAGCCGCTGCGCCAGCAAATTGGTTCCCAGCCCTGGTGTTCCCCGCAAAATATCGCTGTAGCGCCGCGCCCCAAACAGCAGTTCCCGAATGATCATCAGCGTCCACCGCTCGCCAATCACATCCAACGCCACCGCCAAAGCACACACCTGGTTATATTGCCGTTTACCCATGCCAGAAGTATACGTCGCTTTCCGCTTGGGTTCAATTTCGCAGCAAATAGAAACAAAAGAATTCTTGTTGCTTTAATTTTATATAGCGATTATACTAACTTGTAGCGAGTCACTTCGCTACTCAATTCCCCCTCCAAAGCCCTCCTTACGACCAGAGGAGGGCTTAGGGGAGGGTGAAAAATGAATGCGTGACAAATATAAGATGCTGTTTTTGGAGATTAGAGATTGGAGATTGAAAAAGCGTCTAATCTTCAATCTCTAATCTCTAATCCCACGGTGAAGAGGCGACTATGAATTTCCAACTCGACGACTTATCCATGCACTACAAGGTGATTGGCGAAGGGATGCCGGTGCTGATGCTGCACGGCCGGCCGACTGACCATGCAGCATCTATGGGGGCGTTTGAACCCGTTTTCCGCGAGCGCACGGGGTGGCAGCGTATCTATGTAGACCTGCCGGGGATGGGGCTAACGACGGGGGGAAGCTGGATCAACGGCAATGATGATGTGGTAGATGTGCTGCTAG
>JAGQGA010000194.1:0-6473 GCA_020432595.1 Anaerolineales bacterium
CCCTATGCTCCGCAGCAGTTTTTTTTTTTTTTTTTCATGCGGGTGCAGGGGGCGGCGTTGGTGGGGTATTTAACGGCCGTTGATGGCGAGGTGTTGGTGATGCTCCATCCCTATTACGCCCTGCTGGCCGGCAAAGAGCCAGGCGTTCATGTGCAATCCCTCTGGCACGGCCGGCAGCGCGGCCAGCAGCCCTTGCCGCCCGATTTGGTCAGCCGCATCCAACAGCAGCAGTACGCGGTGATTATTTCTGACCAAAGCCTCTATTTTGAGACCGAACCCGCCTTGCTCGCCCTTTTGGAGCAATATTACCAGCCCGAACCGCTTGACCCAACCCTCTCGCCCCCCACCCTCAGCGGCCTTGTGACCCGCCCCCTGCTCATCTACAAACCCAAGCCGCCTAGCTAATCAGCTTGCCACCATCAATTGTCATACCCGCGAAAGCGGGTATCCATGCCGATGCTGAAGATGGACTCCCGCTGAGCGTGCTGAACACGAAAAACAATCGTCACGGCAAAACCGAACATCAATAACGGGTCGCTTTTGTCTATCAAGAACCGGCCACCAAGAAGAACTTCGTTTTCCCATCTAGTTAACAATGAGGCAGTTTCATTTACACAAAATACTTGACATTCTCATACTGTCGCCATTTGCGTGGGTCTGTCTCACGCAAAGCCAACTTGCTCTCTTTCAGTTTAACACCCGCTTTTGGCAGCTCTTGTGCCAGTTCCTCTAAATCGGCTGGCTTCCAGAGCTGAAAGCGAATTGGATATCGGTTTGCTTATCGCTATAGTGCAGGCTCACGAGATTATGCGCCCACACATATCGATTCTCGACATGATCCCACAACTTGGCTATCTTCTCAAATGCCTGACCATAGTGCGTCAGCAAGGTGTCATCTAGGCTCAAGACCCCTTTGCTTGGTTTGATTCGCGCACCAGGGATACTATACTCAAATTTGAATGAAACCTATGATTTTTTGCCTAACAGGTGCGAAAAAAACCATAGGTTTCAAATTGCACGGAGTATAGACATCATCGCTAAACGCGCCTCATTGAGTTCGCTCAATGAAAAGGGGCTATTGGTCAACAACCGATTCAGGTTGCTTTGCGTCCGTTTTTCGCTGATAAATAGCTGGTTGATCCCGCTGATCGTTTTGTTTTCACCCACGAGCAGCCCGCTGATGTATCGTTTGAATTGGATAAACGCCTCAGCGGAGAAAACGGGTTCAAAAAAGTGAGCATAATGCTCGACAATCGCTGGAAATTCAACAAGCGGAACCATGTTTCACCTCTGGCTCCCTTGTTTTTCTCAACAGTATACCCCGCTTGTAGCCTGTTGGGTGCTTTTCTTTATCTATTCAATTGGTAAGGTTCTGCTTTCGGTCTGTTTACCCCGAATGGCTACCTAACTTAATGATGCCAAAGTCGAGTTAAATCCTGCTAAAACCGGTTCATCCTGTCTGAAAATTATCTGCTGCTTGCTAGTCTATGGTATCCAAGTGAGCATGGCTCCAGCTGAGGTTTCTAGTAATTTTTGTAGTTTGCTGCCGTCGGGGTTTATGGTGTAGAGGCCGGTTTGGCTGGCGAAGGCGATGTGGGAGCCATCGGGGGAGAAGCCACCGTATAACCCGGCTTCGTTGATGTGGCTGATTTGTTCGGGGGAGCCACCGCTGACGGGAATGCGCCACCAGTCGGAGGGGACACTATGGGCGGTTACTGTCTTTACTCCTAACAGCCTGTCCCACCCATTTGACTGCGGCAGTGGTACGGCACTGAAGTAGAGCCATTGGCCGTCGGGCGAGAAGAAGGGCGCGTCCATGTCGGCAAAGTCTTCTTGGGTAACAAGCGTGCGCGGGTTGCTGCCGTCGGCTTCGCTGACGACCAGTTCGCGGGTGAAGGCTTCGAGGTTGACTAGGATGTAGGCTAATAAACGGCCGTTTGGCGATACCCGACCCCAAATCCCATTTTTCGCCACCACCGCACTTTCCCCACTTTGCCGGTCAAACCGCTCCAGCGTGGTGGTGAAGGGGGCGTTGTTTTGCTGCACAACGTGGGAGTAGTAGATAAAACGGCCGTCGTCTGTCCAATCGGGGTAAAAAAAGATTTCGCCCGCTTGCTGAGACTCAATAAGAAGGCGGGGTGTGGTGTCGCCGTTAGTAAGCAGGTAAAGCTGGGTAAAGCCTAGCTGCACTTCGCCATCGGGCGGGGGCGGGGCGTAGGCCAAAACAAATTCGCTGCCGTCGGGGTTGCTGTCAGCATGGGAAAGCCAGCTGTTGGTGAGGGGGATAAAGAGAGTTTCGATTTCATTGCTGTCTAAATTAAACCGGGCGAGGGTTTGCGTGCCGGGGGCAATTTGCATGAAGAGTAGGGCGTTGGCGGGGGTGGAAACGGCCGTTTCTTCCATGTCCGCTGCTGGTTTAGTGGGAGTAACGGGGGTGGCTGTGGAGTTACTGGGGGCAGGAACGGCCGTTTCCACAGCCGTTTCTCCACCACAGGCTACCAACAGGATGCAGGCAAGTACGAATAGCTGTGTTTTCATGGGGCAATTGTAGCATGGTACGAAACAAAAATGGGATGCAGATTGACCTGATTTTGACGATGGATCAGGCGTATCAGGCTTATCTGCGTCCCATTTCAAAGTAGGCGCAATTGATTGGGGTTGGGATTGATTAACGGCCGTTTGCCCCCTAGCAGCACAAAAGGCGAAAGCCGCCGAATATTTCGCACGCCAATCGCCTGTAAGTCTGTTAGCTCGTGCAGCACGCCGCGCCGCCGCGCCGCCAAAATCGCCGCCGCTCCCTGTGGCCCAATACCCGATACCCGCAGCAGTTCCCGCCGCTCGGCGCGGTTGAGTTCAATGGGTGTGTGGGTCAGATGCTCCCGCGCCCACGCCAGCTTGGGGTCTTCGTCCAGCGGCAAATGGCCGCGCTGGGTAAAGGGCATCTCCTCCAAATCAAAGCCATAGTCGCGGAAGAGAAAGGATGCTTGGTAAAGCCGATGTTCCCGCAGCGGGTCTTCGGCGTGGCGGTTTTCCAGCGGCGTGTCGCGGATGGGGCTGAAGGCGGAGAAGTAGGTGCGCCCCAGCTTGAGCTGGCTGTAGAGATAGTGGGTGGTGGTGAGAATTTCGAGGTCGGTTTCGTCGGTGCCGCCGACGACAAACTGGGTGACGGATGAGGGCCAACGGCCGTTCCACGTGGAAAACGGCCGTTCTGTCTGCCGAATTTCCTCCACCCATTGCAGCGGCCGCAGCAGTTCGGCCACAAACTCCTTGCGCGGAGCCAGTGCTTCCAGCCGCTTGTCGTTGGGTGCTTCCAAGTTGACAGATAGCCGATCCGCCAGTTCCATTGCCCGCCGCACCTGGTCTTTTTCCGCCCCCGGCATCACTTTCAGGTGCAAAAAGCCGCGATATTGGTGTTTGTTCCGCAAAATATCGGCCGTGTCCAGCAGCTTGTCCTGCGTTTTCACCCCGCCGCCAATGATGCCGGAGCTAAGAAACAGCCCATTGACCATTCCGGCGCGGTACATGTCGTTGACCGTCTGCGCCATTTCTTCTGGTTTGAGGGTGGTGCGGCGGTAGTTGCGGCCGGCGCGGAAGGGGCAGTAAAAGCAGTTGCGCTCGCAGGCGGTGGTGAGCATGGTTTTGATCATTGGCACGGCTTTGTTACCGACAACGGCTTGGTGGATGCCTAGCGACGGCTTTTTGCTGCTAGTGTCGCCTTTGGGCAACACCTGACCACAGGGGGCGACGTGGGTGGCTTCATCGAGCAGGGGGCGGGGGCTGACTTCTTCGGCCGGCTCCAAGTGCATGTGGGTGGCGATCTCTTCAAGCTTGATGATCGTTTCCATGCCAGAATTATAGAACATTTGTTTGTGATTGGGAAGGGTTTTGGCGTGCAGCACAACACTCTATTTTGCGTTGTTATACACCCTCATGAGCGTAAGGCGGATTCAGATAGGTTTTGCCTCAGCCTGCATTATTGCCATAATGATCCTTCATGCGTTAGTAGATAAATATTCCAATCCGCTTCGGGGCTTTCTATTGATGAGCTTAAATCGGAACCTCTGCCACTGACTTGACCTGATTGAACATAGATAAAATAAGTGTTATCGTGGTACAACAAATTGGCTGCCCAGATGAAAGGGCCAACATTTTCTCCACTGGCAACAGGTTCATCTGAACGTTTCCAGTTGATTCTGTCTGAACTTACGGCAATGCCGTATGGCCCGTGTGCGCCCACTTTGTAGCTACGTGAATACAACATGACCCAGCCATCTGGGGTTAGAATAACCCGAGGATCGATCATGAATGCATTGTCCCAAGACCCGCTTTCGCCACTTCTAGTAAAAATGGGTTCCTCGTTCTTTGTCCACTCGATGCCATCTGGGGACGTAGCCATACCAATAGCTGCTTGTCGTTCCGAGTAACCAGTATAATACATGACGTATTCAGTTTCGGTACGCACAACGCTAGGATTTTGAACACAAAACGAATCCCATGTGCCTTGTTTCCCAGCCGTTAACACCATTTTGTCATCCGCTACCCAGGGGCCGGTTGGTGCTGGCGCTGTAGCACGCCCAATACTGCCTTGGGTTATTGCTTCCCATCCTACTGGGTTGTCGACGGTGTAAAAATACAGTACCCATGTGCCATCCTCTTCAACGAGAACACTGGAAACATAGGCGGTATAGAGAGCATTTAGTGCTTCGCCTAAAAAAAGAGGTTCATCTGTAGCCCGTGTCCAATTACGGCCGTCTGGAGACGTTGAGTAAAAGGTGTGTACTTGAGCAGGCCACCATTCTAATTCGTTGTGGAACATGTGAAATAAGTTGTCATGATAGACAACGGCACCTGGAAATGCTAAATGCATAGGCACTTCTGCCGAATCATTATGATAAATGACTGGTTCTTCACTAAACAACGTAAACAGATCAGTGCTGGGTATTCTGTTTGAATCAGGTTCGAGTGGTATCGTTGGTTCGGGTGTTATGGTTGGCGATGGTTCAGTCGGTGGGGGTTGAGTAGGCGGAACGGCCGTTTCTATTGGCAGAACGGCTATGTTTTCTGCTTCAACAGGAGTTTCTTTGACAATGGCACTCGTTTCTGGATCAATTTCTGAAATTTCTGGTGCGGCTTGGCAACTTATTAAGACCAACCCAAAAGCCAGAGCAATTGGAATCAGCCTGTATTTTTTCATCTCAACCTCCTTTTAAATTTTTGTGGTTCGTCAATTGCACGCACGTTATTAGGCGATGCCAGTATAGAGAGAAACGGTCGTTTGTGATAGTGACAAAGATCATTGCCTTATGCACCAATTGTCACTGGCCTTAATTTTTGGGATGAGAGGTGATGCTCAAATAAGCCACGGAGATGCGGCAATTTATAACCTTGGCTGATTTGCTGGCCTTTTTAGCTGCGGAAATGGCGAATCACGACACAATGGCAGAACAATAAGGGGGGCTGACGATGAACAACAGGCGAAGCAACGTAGATCAATTATCAGGGAACGGAAACATAGGGAGGGAAAAACGGCCGTTTTCCCCTCTACCTCCCTACACCCCCATCCCAAACCGCGCCACCAACGCCTGCACTGGCTCATCATCCCAGCCCATAAACTGCCCACTCCACTCGGCCGGGGCGTGAAGTGCTAGAATTGCCAGTGCCATGCCCGGTGTTTCTGGCGGTAGAAGCTGACCTTTTTCATGAAAACCAACAAAGCGGGCATGGGCATCGGCCGGCATCCCGACGGCGCCGTCGCGGCGGATGGTGGCCTGCATGTTGGTATCTACAATGCCGGGGCGCACAGAAACGGCCGTTATTCCCCGCTCCTCTACCGACAGCACATGGTTAAACTGGTTCAACGCCCCCTTTGCCACGCAGTACGCCCCCCACCCTGGAATTGATCCCGTGGCCGCGCCGCTAGAAACGTTGATGACGCGGCCGTTGGTGGCTCGCAAATGGGGCAGGGCTGCCTGCGTCAGCATCATTGGCCCCAGTACATTGACCCGCCAATTGTGCTCCCACGCTTCTGGTGGGGTGTCGGCAATCGCCCCTACTGGTTCAATGATGCCTGCGTTGTTGACCACTGCATCAATGCGGCCAAAGTGAGAAACGGCCGTTTCTACCAACGCCGCACAATCGTCCTGATTCGCTACGCTGCCCGAAACCGCCACTGCTTGTGCCCCAATTTTCGTTGCTACTGCTTGCAACTCGATTTCTGAGCGAGCGTTCAAAACAACATTGGCACCTAATTGCGCCGCAGCGCGGCCAATTGCCGCCCCAATTCCCCGCGATGCTCCAGTCACAATGATAGTTGGTTTTGTCATAACAAAATGAAACGCAGATTTGCCTGATTATCCTGGTTGTATCTGGCAAACGTGTGTTCTATGAATCTTGAGAAAGTACGCTGATCAATGAATCAACGTCCTGTTGAATTAAGTGCAGCAGCCGCAGCATTTCACGTCGTTCGGTTGCCG
>JAGQGA010000194.1:6572-8816 GCA_020432595.1 Anaerolineales bacterium
AGAGTTTTTGCCGCTGCACTTTGGACAAGTGCATACGCACCCATCCCAGCCGGTCTACACCGTTAGGGCTGTTACCACGCGGCGGAGCCATCGTTTCCGGCCAGTCGTCAATCGGGTAGGAAGGAGGCAACGGCCGTTCTTCACGGCGAACGGGAAGGGTGGAGGAGGCAACGGCCGTTTCTGGCTCATCCTCTTCCTCCTCCCACATCGGCTCCGGCGGCTGCCGCAAGATACGGATCGTATGCGCCACTGACTGCTCTGGATTTTCCTTGAGCCGCTGCGCCACCTCCCGCACCTCCCGGTAATCTAATTCTCCCAGCATATGTGCCTGAAAAAGTGTTTGCTGCTGCTCTGGGTTCAGCTTTTGGTAAACCCGGCTGTCCCGTTCACTCAACACCCCTTCCCGAATCGCCTCTTGGATCTCCTCAATCAGCTCCAGCAAATTAGTAAGCTGATGAATTCGCTGCCGCGAATATCCTAGCCGTTTCCCCACCTTCGCCCACGTCACCCGTGTCCCCCACGGCTCATCAGAGGTCACACCCTCGCTTTGGGCCGTGTCCGTCTCTTCTTGCATCAGCTTCCGCAGCCGAATGATCCCCATTGCCCGGTCTAGATCATTCAAATCCTCGCGCTGCATGTTTTCCACAAGCTGCCGCACAAACCGTGTCACTTCATCATAGTTACGCCGCCGCACCACCGCCGGAATCGTCTCCAGCCCAGCTAGTTGGGATGCTCGCCAACGCCGCTCCCCATGCACAATCATGTACTGGTTTTGCCCCGTTTGTGTCACCTCAATCGGCTGAATCACCCCGTCTTGGCGAATGCTTTCACTTAGCTCACGCAAGCTGTCGTCTACAAAAGTTTGTCGTGGTTGCAGCGGGTCAGGCCGAATAGAGTCAATGCGGATCGCCACTAGTTGCAGCCCCGAAGCTTGCTCCACGTCCCCTTCAGTAGCAAAAAGTTGTTCCATATCCCCCGTGCGCGGTTTGATCGGCTGGGCGAGGTTCATTAACGGCCGTTTACGTGCCATCCTACTTCCTCCCTATCAATGTCTTGGCAATTTGCCGATATGCCTCAGCGCCTTGACTTGTCGGCTCATAAGCCAAAATGCTTTTTCCCGCCACCACACTCTCGGCAAACCGCACCGACCGCCGTACCGGTGGCTCAAAAATCGGTATCGTCGCTCCAAATTGCTGCTTAATGGCCGTTGTCACTTCCCCCGTCATCAGCGTGCGTGGGTCGGCCATTGTTAAAATAATGCCTTCCACCTTCAATTGTGGATTCAACTTCTTACGCCGCACCGTTTCAATGCTCGACAAAATCATAAATGCCCCGCGTGCCGCCAAATATTCCGTCTGAATAGGCACCACCACACCTGTAGCCGCTGTTAAAGCATTAATGACCAACAAACCTAGCGAGGGATTGCAATCAATAAGGATGAAATCATAATGGCTCTTAATATCTTCCAACAGCGTTGCCAATACTCTTTCGCGGCTAAGCGTATTGATCAACGACACTTCAATTAAACTCAGCTCTGGTTGCGAAGGGACAATATGAAACCCTTCATCCGTTTCATAAATTGCATCACCAATATCGCTTGATTGCCCTTCGACTTCCGCTTTTAAGGGCGTATAAATCGTTGGATGCAATTGTTCTGGGTCAAACCCAACATGCTGTGTCAGGTTACCTTGGGGGTCAAGATCGATAGCCAGCACCCGTTGCCCTAACTCTGTTAATGCGGCTGCCAAATTAACGGCCGTTGTCGTTTTCCCCACCCCGCCCTTTTGCATCGCAATCGCAATAACCCGCGTCATAATAATCCCCTCGTTAAATGCAGATTCATCCATCTTATTTATGTGGTTTGTTTGCAAGAAAACAGCAGAAAAAAATCTAATTGACCCCAAATAAGACAAATTGACAATTCATAATGACATTTATCAGCATGTCATCCTCACAGATACTGGCTTCTTATTATTAAACAAAACCAAACAACAGTTAACTAAACGATAGCACGAAGGTGCTACCCCGTCAAAATCGCCTCAAAAACAAAATCACCAAGAAATTCGCCTAAAATTGCCCTTGACACAGCGAAACTACCTGATATAATCCCCAACTGTTGAGGCAAAACAGTGTCGTCACAAAAAGTGAAACACATGTACAATTAAGAACAGTAGTCGGCGGCTCGCTGAGAGCCGTTTTTCTGGTCTAAACTGCCTCTTGACAAACGATAAAGAGCCGCTATAA
>JAGQGA010000195.1 GCA_020432595.1 Anaerolineales bacterium
CCTGCCACTGCCCAATCGGCACTGTGGGGCGCTGTCCGGCCAGCAGTTCGTAGAGAATAATGCCCAGCGAATACACATTGCTGGCCTTTGTTACCGGTTCACCGGCCGCCTGTTCTGGCGATTCGTAGTCGAGTTCATCCACTGGTGTCAGGTCGCTGATGGTGTGGCGCGTCTGGCTGGGTGACTGTACCACCGTGAAGCCGGTGAGCAAAGGGCGGTTGTGTTCATTGAGCAGAATTTTTTCTGGGCGCAAATCTTGGTGAATCACGCCAACCCGATGAATGGCGTTCAGGGCATCGGCAATGTGCCCGGCCAGCTCCAGCATTTCTACGGGCGAACGATAGCCACCGCCGCGCCGCAGTTCAACCAGCCGCTGTGCCAAAGAAACGGCCGTAAAATGATCAATAGCCGCATAAAGCCGACCGTCATCTGTAAGCCCGCTGTCCAAAATGGGAGCAATGTTGGGATGCTTGAGCTGCGTAATGGCTTTAACCCGCCTGTCAAATGCAGCCACTAACTGCGGCGAATCGGAAGCCTTTAATTCAGATACTTCAAGGAAGATAGGATGGTCGAGTGAGGCATCATCTGCCAGGTAGAGCGCACTTGATCGGTCTTGAATAATGACCACGTGGCTACTAGGAATGTCTTGCATCGGTGTTTGCTCCATGGTTGCCAAATCGCTGTCCAATAGTTGCATCTTTTAACCCTTTGTCATGGTTTGTTGGCATGTTCGCACAAAACCAGTGAGTTTGGTACTTAGGTACTAAGATAACAAATCAGGGTTACAAATCAGATTACAAGGCAGAGGAAGCGAGTTGACCGCAGCCAGCACCAATGTCAATGCCGCGCCGCTGGCGCACGGTGCTGGGCAGGTTGTATTGTTGCAGAATGGTTTGGAAGGTTTTAACGGCCGTTTGCCCCGTCGGCTCACCCCCATACCCCATTGTTGGGTTTAACGGAATCAGGTTAATGTGGGCATCCAGCCCATGCAGCAGTTGCCCAACGGCGTGGGCTTGCTCTGGCGTGTCGTTTTTGCCCGCAATCAGCGTCCACTCAAAGAAGATGCGCCGCTGCCGTTTGGTTGTGTAGTAGCGGCAGGCCGCGATCAGTTCAGCCAGCGGCCAGCGGCGGGCTGGCGGCACCAATGCCGCCCGTTCGGCATCGGTGGCGGCGTGCAGGCTGACAGCCAGCCGCACGGCTCGCCCTTCGTCGGCCAGCCGCCGAATGCTCGGCACCACCCCCACCGTGCTGAGGGTGATGTGCTTGGGGGCGATGGCTAACCCTTTGTGGTCGGTGAGAATGTCAATGGCGGTCATGGTGGCATCGTAGTTGTGCAGCGGTTCCCCCATGCCCATAAGGACGATGTTGCGAAGCTGCTCCCCTTGCTGCGCCAGCGATTGCTGGACAAACAGCACTTGGGCCACAATTTCGCCGGGTGTCAGGTGGCGGCGGAACCCCATTTGGCCGGTGGCGCAGAAAACGCACCCCATCGCACAGCCAACTTGGGTGCTGACGCAGGCAGTGGCGCGGCCTTTGAAGCGCATTTGCACCGTTTCGATGGTTTGGCCGTCGGGCAAGCGGAGCAAAAATTTGTGGGTGTAGCCGTCGCTGCTGTGGGTGGAAACGGCCGTTTGTAGCCCCTCGACCACCACCTCGGCCAACAGCCGTTCCCGCAAATCAGCCCGCAGCCCATCCATCTGCGCCAGCGACTGCACCCGCTGCTGGTAGAGATAACCCCACACCAGCTCGGCATGATAAGCACTGTAGCCCCACGCCGCCAACTGCCCCGCCAACCCTTCACGGCTAAAATCATACAAATTCAACATGGCACCGATTGTAGTCGGTGATCGAGAATTGGTAAACTTAAGTGCGTTGCACGGGGCAAACGGCCGTTGCTTAACCAGAATCGCTCCGTGCAACGCACTGGAATCTAGCCAAACTCATATACGGGTCGAATTTCCACCGACCCATTGTGAACGTCGGGGATTTTGGCAGCAAATTCGATGGCTTGGTCAAGGTTTTCGCAGTCGAGCATGTAATAGCCCCCAAGTTGCTCCTTGGTTTCGGCAAAAGGCCCATCGGTGGTGAGGGTTTGGCCGCTGCGAACGCGCACGGTGGTGGCGGCAGCCGTGGGATGCAGCGCATCACCACCCACTAGCACACCTGCTTTTTGGGCTTCTTCGTTAAATGCCCAATAGGCTTGCATCAGGGCTTGCCCCTCGCTCTCACTCATTTCGGCGTTGGCGGCTTCGCTGTGATAAATTAACAATAAATAACGCATGATTTGCTCCTTTTAAAGTGGGGCACAAACTGTTTAGGCTCTTTGGGAATTCAGGGGGTTGACTTGCTTTTGACGTGGTGCGTGGTGCGTGATACGTGGCAAATGAACCTTCTAACGCACCACGCACCACGCACCAAATTTGTCAACCCCAGGAGATCCGAAAGAACCACTGTCTATAGCGACCCCTTGAGGTTTGTTTCTATGATAACGACGAACAAGGCACGGTCAGATCGACAGGTGGTTAGGCTAATTGTAACCCAATTGTAGTAAGCTGACGGCTGAATTTTACACTGTGGAGGTGAACACGATGGCTTGGCACCCAACCTGGAGCCGACGAACTTTTTTACGCTGGGCGGGAACAACGGCCGTTTCTGCCCTTTCCCTACCCCTTATTCCCCATCTGGCGGCGTTTTCGCCCCAGGCGGCGCGGCTGGAAAAATGGCCACCCAACAGTAATGTCATCATCGAATGGCGTTATTTGGCCGGCCGCATTACCACCGCCAGCGAGGACATTGGCTTTGTCATTTCAATTTCGTTTATCCGGCTGCCGGGCGGCGTGCGGCAGGAACTACTGGTGCAGCGGCAAGATTTGGCTGGTGACGGTGCGTTTGTGGGCAGCACCTATGGGGGAACATTGACCTATGATGCGGCAACGGCGGGCTATACGTTTGTGGATGAAACGGCCGTTTCTGCTCTCAACTGGCGCTGGGATGAAAGCCAACAGCAGTATACGCTCTCGCTCTCTTCTCCAGAACTAACGCTGACAAACCTGACGCTGCGGCCACAGGGGGATCTGATTGCCGAAGGTGGCGACGGACAAATCTCCGTGGGGCGGGCGCAAGGGGTTCCCATAGCTTCCAATTATGATGCAGATTGGGTGACGATTTGGCAGAATGGCAGCGAAGTAGGGGTGGCGCGGCTGGATATGCAGGGGCTGCGACCCGACTTTCTGCGACAGCAACCAAATGCGGTACAGGACGTGGAGCCAGGTGGGTATGACCACAGTTGGTTTGCATTGGTGGGAGAGTTAGCGAATGGAACGGCCGTTTGGCTTTCCACTTGGCGCATTGAAGATGATGTCAGCGGGCCTTACTGGGTGGCAACCGTTGCCACCGGCAGCGGTGCGAGCTGGCAAATCGCCGCCTCGCTGACCGAAAGCAGCAGTGCTACCCCCTTGCAAGTGCGCGAACTAGCGTGGCAGCCGCTGCCCGATGCCAGCAGCGATCAACGTGCCGCCACTGCTTGGCACATTATTGCCCCCAACAACACCTTTGACCTCACCCTTCGCACCCCGCCCGGTCAATTTACCCTCAGCCCACGCGGAGCCGATGTGCTGGGTCAACCGTTTATGGTGGAAGCCGTAGGCGCCAGTGCCAGCGGCACGGTGCTGGGTCAACCGCTCACCAACGTCAAATTGGTCGTGGCCGAATCCACACACGAGTTTTATACCGAAATGCTGCCGCTTGTCGTCAAGAAGTAAGAGCATCATACACGGCCAAAATTTGCGCGGCAATAGGCTGCCAGGCGAAGCGGGTTTCCGAGAGGTGCTGGGCGTAGGCGGCCATTGCCTCTGCCTGGTCTGGATGGTCAAGCAGGTGGCGCATGGCGGCGGCGAGAGCGGCGGGGTCTTGCGGCGGGACAAGCAAGCCGCTTTGCCCTTCGTCCACCACTTCCGGCAGCCCCCCAACGCGGGTGGCAATGACGGGTCGGCCGAAGCTGTAGGCCACCTGTAGGGAGCCGCTTTGGGTGCTGTTGTGGTAGGGGTAAATAACGGCCGTTGCGGCCTTCATCAGCCCTCCCACCATCTCCGTGGGAATGTAGCGCAAATCAAACGCCACCTCATCGGCAATGCCCAAATCAGCCGCCTGCTGCTGCATGTCCGGCACGCTGACAAATTTCGTCGGGTAACCGGCCACAATTAAATGGGCATCGGCACCAGTGGCACGAAGCTGGGCAAACGCCGCCAGCAGGTCGGGTATGCCTTTGCTGGGCATGATGTTGCCAAAGAAGAGAAAAATCGGCCGTTGGGGTGGGATGTCGTAATGTGCCCGCACGTCAATTGTGGGGTCATATGCCTCCACAAAAAGGTTTTCGTTGCCGTGGGGAATGACATGGGTACGGCCGGCGGGGATGTCAAACAAAGACAAAAAGCGTTGGCGGTTGCTTTCGGCGTGGAAGAAAAGGGCGGCAAAGTTGGGATAAACGGAAGCGTAAAGCCGGTTGACCAGCCCGGTCAGCGGATTGCCGCCCCGTTCGCGCAGCTCAAATTCGTGGCAAATTTGGGTAAGTTGGAGACCGCGCCAGCGCAGGTAGTGTAAAAAGAACGCTTCAAAAGGGAAGTTGATTTTGCCAAACTGGATTAAATCCGGCCGTTGGCGCAGCAAAAAATGGGTAAGCTGCACCCAACCCCACAGCAGCCGCCCCGCCCGCATTGCCCGCCGCACCGTCCAGCGCAGCTTGCGCCACACCTTTTCGGCGACGTTACGCGGCGGCTGGGAGGATTGGGGGTCGGCGTAGGCCCAAAGGCGCAACGAGGAGACAACGGCGAAGTTGTGGGGATAGTCGGCCATTTCGTACTGGTCGGTGGTGACGAGGGTAACGTCTGCGCCGCATTCGGCCAGGGCGGTGCAAAGCTGGTAGATGTAGTGGATCATGCCACCTGTGCCGAGGAGTTCGACGACGAAGAGTTTCATATAAAGAATGCCAGACCTCCGAGGTTTTTAAAACCTCGGAGGTCTTTATGACAGCAGCGTGCGATAGAGAGATGCGAGTTCCGCCGCCTGCCGCTGGATGTTAAATTTTTGTTCGACGAGCAAACGGCCGTTTTCCCCCATTTCCCGCCGCTTGGCCTCATCTTGCAGCAGGGCAATCGTCGCTTGCGCCAATTGGCTGGCACTGCCGGGGGGGACGAGCAAGCCGTTATAGCCGTTTTGCACCATTTCCGGCACGCCGCCAACGGCCGTTGCCAGCAGCGGCAGGTGTAGTGCCATTGCCTCCATCAGCACCGTGGGCAGGGCATCGGTGAGGGTGGGCAGCACAAACAGGTCGCTGGCAGCCAGCAGGTCGGCCACGTCGCGGCGCTGCCCGGCAAAGTGGACGCGCTCATCAATGGCAAGCTGTGCCATCTGTGCTTCCAGTTCTGGCCGATAGTCGCCATCGCCAACAATGAGGTAGTGGGCATCGGGAACGGCCGTTAATACCGCTGGCATCGCGTCCAACATAAACTGAATTCCCTTGGGCTGGCGCAGCACGGCCACGGTAGTCAGCAGTTTGGCGTGGGCGGGGATTTTGAGGGTGGTACGAACGGCCGTTTGGCACGCCAAATCACGCGGTTCAAAATGGCTTAAATCAATACCGTTGTAGAGCGTGACCACCTGCGCCGGGGCAAACTTGGCGGTGGCAATGTGGTGCTGCCGCGTTTCCTCCGACACGGCCACAATGCGCTGGCAAAAGTGGCGCAGCACCCACCACATCAGCCGAATGCGCCGCGCCGTTTTGCTGCCCGGCTGGAGTTCGTCAATGGTGTGGAGGGTGCAAACGGTGGGCAGGCGCAACATGGCTGCTGCCACCGTGCCGAGCGTGTTGGCAAGCTCAAGCTGGGTATGGACTAAATCCGCTTGGTGTTGACGGAAGTAGGCGATGAGGCGAGGAACGGCCGTTATATCGCGCAAATAAGGCACCGGTAGCAAATCAACCGGCACGCCCAGTGCCGCCACCTCCGCCGCCAGCGGGTTGCCGTGCCGTTCTTGCAGCGCACAGACGCGCAGGGCAAATCCATTGGCCTGCAAATAGCGCAAATAAGGGATGAGCAGCCGTTCTGCCCCGCCCATGCCCAGGCCGTCAATGAGGGTGATGATGGTTGGCTTTTCCATGAGGATAATTAGAGATTGGAGATTGGAGATTGATAAAGGTTCATAGTCCCCAATCTCCAACCTCCAATCTCCTTTTCATAATAGCCAAGTTAGCAAAAATGGTACGCCACAACATAGCGTCATCTTGCACAATGCCAAACGTTTCTACCGGACGGGCTGCGGCGGTGACACATGCCCACAAAAAACCGAGGCGCGGTGGCAGCAGGCTGTAGAGCATGGGCTGGCCGTAGGCGGTGAGGTAGGCAGGGATGAGCGTTTGCGCCCAGCTATTTAGTTGTTGGGCTGCCCGTTGTCCGCGCTGTTCCGGGGTGCCGGAGCCAGCCAGAGCAACGGCCGTTGCCAGCAGCAAAAAATAGAGATCAAAGCTCGGGTCGGTTGTCCAGGCAGAAAATTGCCAGTCAATGAGTGCCAACTGGTCGTCATCAGCGCGAAGCAGGATGTTGCCGGGCCAATAGTCGCCGTGCTGGATGAGTTGGGTGGCGGCGGTGGTGGTGTGGTCGGAAACGGCCGTTTCTACCTCCCGCAGTGCCACCTGTTCTTGCTGTTGCAAGGGAAAAAGCGTGGCAAATCGCTTGGCATACGGTTCGTGGCGCAGTTGCAAATCGGCCGTGCGGGGGCGTGCCGTTTGTTCATGCAGCAGCCGCAGCCAGACGGCGGCACGTTGCAGCAGTTGGGTCAGCGCAGCCAAATTGTTAGCCGCGACCCGCAGGCGGCTGGTAAACACGGCACCGGCAAAAAAGTCGGTCATCAGAACTTGATCAGCCCCATTTTGCCCCAGGTGGAGGGGGCGGGGAATGCGGCCGATGGCTTGATCACCTAGCTGCTGCCAAACGGCCGTTAATTGCCCAAATTCATGTGAGATTGTTTGGCTGTACTCCGGCCAGCGGCACGCTTTGGCAACGAGCAATGGCTGCCGCTGCCCTTTAGGTGTGCCCAAAAAGACAACATTATCATGCAGGGCGGTTCCGCCATTGGTCAGCAGCAGCCAATCCAGCGCGGGTGGCTTTGCACTGTACCAGGTGTGCCATTGGTTGCCAACAACGGTGTTGAGGTAATCAATCATGGTGCGGCCTGTGGGCAAGCCGCCACACGTAATAACCGACAACAGCAAACAGCAGGCCGTAAATGGCCTCTTTTAGCTCGACGGTGCTGTGTTTCAGCGGGTAGCTGCTTTGGTACCAAGCACTGCCTTCAAAGAGGGGGCGAAAGGCGTTGGCGACGATGTAATTGAGCAGAAAGAGCAACCCCAGCAACCACGGGGGAACGGGAGTAAGTTTGTTGAACCAGGTGCCGGTGGGGGGGTGAAGAACGGCCGTTAATGGTACCACCAGCGTAAACCCCAGGGCAAACAGGGTGAGCAATCGGTCGGTGTTGAGCAGGCTGTTGTTCTGGATCAGTTCCAGATTATGAAAGTTAAACTCATCCTGGGTGTTGATTTCGCGCATCTCCTCAGGTGTGTCAAAATCAAAGATGCGCTGCCCCCAGCTAATTTCTTCCCCGGCGATAAAGATGAGCAGGGCGGCTAGCCCCACGTAGGCAAGCTGTTTGAGCCAGAAAAACGGCCGTTTTGCCCGCCGCTCCCGCCACCACGCACCCAAAAAACACAGACCGGCGACGAAAAAACCGGCCGTTCCCACGCTTTCAATTAGCCCGTCTTCTTTGATAAGCCAATCGAGCATAGGCTGACCGACCAACAGCACGCCATAACTGGCAACTACTAGCACGGCTAACCATATTAAAACTAATCTGTTTATGCGGTAGTTCTGCATCGTTTTGCTCCAGTGATACCATTTTTGGTCTGCAAGTAACAGGTGGCAGGTCGCAAGTTGAGTTGACAGAGAAGACCTGCTACTTGTGGCAATAAATCAGGCCAAATCTTTACGCGCCACAATGCCGTAAGCGGGCAGCAGATGGGGCAGCAGCCGCTGCCAGGGGTCGTGCTGTAGCAAGCGCCTGACCCACGCTGGCCGTACCTTTTGCGCTACCCATGACCCGGCAATGGTAGCCGTCAGCGGGACAAAGGTTGCGGGCTGCGCCAGATTGGGCATCATGCCCACCATTTCGATGGGGGTGAAATGGTGCTGCCGCAGCAGCCGGGCAATATGCGCCGGTGTCCAGCTTGCTCCCGTTTGCCGCTGCCGCCGGTAATGCCAACGGCCGTTAAACCCCACATAAATAATGCCATTTGGCCGCAGCCATTGCCGCGCCAGTGATAAATCGGCTGTTGGTGCGTGCCAAAAGCCGTGGGGCAGGGCAACCAGATCAAGCTCTGTTAAGGACAGGGCGGTCAGCGTGTCGGTGACTAACCAGTGTAAACGGCCGTTTTCCCGCCAGCGTGGGGGCAAAACGGCCGTTTTTGCCGCAGAATCTGTTACCACCACCACCTGTTCATAGGTGGCAAGCAGTCCGACTGCCGCGTCGGGGTGGGGCAAGCTGATGAGCAGTGCTCGCCCCCCCGACGGCATTCCCGCCAGAAACCGCCAATCGCTGCTGGCCGATGGCATCCAGCCATCAGCGATCAACTATCCCTCGCTCGCCGGGCGCTAAAGAACAACCCCAGCGCGGCCACTAAG
>JAGQGA010000196.1 GCA_020432595.1 Anaerolineales bacterium
CATCTCGCTCTCTTCGACAATGACATTTTGCGAGGCAAGAAAACATCTACCACCCCTCTCCCCCACAAAAAAAGGTAGGAGCATCTGCAAACACCCCTACCTTCTCTAATCCTGTAAATCCTGTAAATCCTGTCTAAAAACGCCTTACCCAGCCACCAGCACCGAAGCGCCGGCCGCCTGCACCAGCTTGTTAAACTTCACCACATCCCCATCCAGCACCGCCTGAATTTGCGTCGCCTGCTCATCAATCCGGTCACACAGTTCGGCAAACACCATCTCTGCCCCCGATGTCGGTTTGTGGTCGGCACTGTAGACCACCGGAGCCAGTTGTGCCAGCTTTGAGGCCAGCCGCGTGCCGTGGTTTAGCACCTGGGCACTGTTTGCCAGCTCCGTCACAATCAGCGGATCCAAGGCATTTTTCAACGTTTTCTTCAGTGCTTCACCCGTTTCCTTCACGGCAGCGTTTCCTTCTCCCAATCGCTTTACCCAGCCATCCACCTGCGCCTGCAAATCCGTTACCCGGTTAATGGTCGTGTTCACCGCCGACAGCTTATCCCGAATCGCCAGCAGCAAATCAAACTGCGCCTGGAAATCCTCCGCCGTCGTGTCCACACGCGGGTCGGCCAGCACCGTAAACGACTGCGTTTGCGACCAGTCGCCCACCGTCAACCGCGCCGCGTAGCTGCCCGGCACCACAATCGGCCCCAGCATTGTTGAGGCCGCCGGGTCTTTGCCCGCCATCTTCGTCGCCTCAGGGTAGCGCATATCCCAAATAAAGCGGTTCATACCAACGTGAGCCGTCAAAAACAGCTTGTCCTCGGCATCTTCCTTGCTAAGTCCTTCTGGCTTCGTCGTGAAGGTGCGAATCTCCTTGCCTGCGCCATCCAGCAGCGTTAGCGACACCTCACCCGCTGGCTGTTCCTTCAAATGATAGGTAACAATCAACCCCTGCGGCGGATTTTCGCCAGCGTCCAAGAATTTACGCTCCATGGCTCCCTCTTCGGTCTTGCTTTCGTAAAAGGTTGCCAAATCGGTAAAGCTGGCGTTGTAGTTCTTGCCGGGGCTTCCCCCCATCCAGCCAGAAAACAGTTCGGGATGAGGCCGCACGGTGTCGCGGGGTTGGAAGAGATGGGCGGTGGCGGCCACTGCCTCATCGCTCATTTGGTGCAGCGGGGTCACATCATCCATAATCCAAAAAGAACGGCCGTGGGTGCCAATCACCAAATCGTTGTTCTTGAGCACCATGTCATAAACCGGGGTCGCGGGCAGGTTAAGCTGGAGCGATGACCAGGACACGCCATCGTCAAAGGACACATAGATGCCTATTTCCGTCCCGGCATAGAGCAGCCCCGCCCGCGCTGGGTCGGCGCGAATGACGCGGGTAAAGTCGTTGGCCGGAATCCCGCCCACAATTTTTGTCCAGCTTTTGCCATAATCGTTGGTTTTATAGAGATACGGGGCGTAATCGTCGTTCTTGTGACGCGAGGCTGCCACGTAAACGGTAGCCGCATCGTGGGGTGACTGCTCAATAATTTGCACCATGCTAAATTTGGGCAAATCAGATGGGGTAACATTGTGCCAATTTTGGCCGCCGTCGCGGGACACATGAATCATGCCATCATCAGAGCCAGCCCAGAAAACACCCGCCTCATGCTGCGATTCAACAAAGGCAAAAACGGTGGCGTAGGTTTCGGCTCCAATGGAGTCCAGATTGATGGGGCCGCCCGTCTTTTTCAGGGTATCAGGGTCGGCATAGGTCAAATCGGGGCTGATTTCTTCCCACGTTTGCCCTTCATCCTGGGTTCGCAAAACCTTGTTGCTGCCCACATACAGCACGCCGGGGTCGTGGGGCGATAGCACGATGGGGTATGTCCAGTTAAAGCGGTATTTGTCCACTTCGGCACCATAGCCCCAGTTCACATCCGGCCAGTTGGCGATGAGGCGAATTTGCTTGAGGCGATGATCATACCGCTGTAGCGAACTGCCACCGCCGGGGGAACTGCCGATAGCACCCACGTAGACGATGTTGGCATCATCGGGGCGCACGGCGATGTAGCCGCTTTCGCCCGTCCCCGCTGGATAGCAGTCGGCCCACATAATCGCCCCGCGTTCACTCATGCTGGGCACCGAAATGCTGGAGTTGTCCTGCTGCGTGCCATAGACGCGGTAGGGGTACTGATTGTCCACGGCCAGATGGTAAAACTGAGCCGTGGGCTGGTTGAAAATGGTTGACCAGCTAAAGCCACCATTGTAGGAGATGTTGGCTCCGCCGTCGTTGCCCTGAATCATCCGGTTGGCGTTGTTGGGGTCAATCCAGAGGTCGTGGTCGTCGCCGTGGGGGGTGGTGATTTCGCTGAAGTTGTGGCCGCCGTCAATGGATTTCCACAGCTTGAAGTTGTTGACATAAACGGTGTTGGCATCCTGGGTGCAGGCGGTGAGGTGGGTGTAGTACCACGGCCGGCCGTGCATTTCCTTCGGATCGCTGGTTTTTTCCCAACTGTTGCCGTAATCGTCGGAGCGATAGATGCCGGGGTCGTTTTCGGCTTCGAGCATGGCCCAGACGCGCCCTGTTTGGGCAGGGGAAGCGGCCACGCCGATTTTGCCCAGCAGCCCTTTGGGCAGCCCCTTGTGGCTGCTGATGTTTTCCCAGGTGTCGCCGCCGTCCATGGAGCGGTAGAGGCCGCTATCGGGGCCACCGCTGGAGATTTGCCAGAAGTTGCGGTACGCCTCCCAGATGGTGGCGTAGATGACACGGGGGTTTTTGCGGTCAATGCTCAGGTCAACGGCACCCGCTTTGTCGCTGACAAACAGGACGTGTTCCCACGTTTTGCCGCCGTCTTTGGAACGATAAACGCCGCGTTCGCTGTTGCGGCCAAAGGCGTGGCCGAGGGCAGCGACATAAACGAGATCGGGGTTTTGCGGGTGGGTGCGGACTTTGCCGATGTGGCGGGTGTCGGCCAGCCCCAAGTGGTGCCAGCTCTTGCCGGCGTCGGTGGATTTGTACACCCCGTCGCCGTGGGACACGTCAATGCGGATGGTGGTCTCGCCCGTTCCGGCAAAAATCACGTTGGGGTCAGAGTCGGCCACGGCCAACGCACCAACGGCCGATGTGTTGAAGTAACCATCGGAGATACATTCCCAATAGGTGCCTGCGTCGGTGGTTTTCCACACGCCACCGGCGCAGCCGCCAAAGTAAAAGGTATTAGGGTTGTGGCGGTCGCCAGCCACGGTGACAACGCGCCCGCCGCGAAATGGGCCAATACAGCGCCATTTGAGTAAGCCATCAAACTTGGACATTCGTTCCTCCTTACGTGGGACAAGGGGTTAATAAAACGGCCGTCAAGGTGCGTGATGGGGTTCAACGTTTTGACAGCGTGTAAGGATAGGATAACATTTTGTTAGATAAACGCCTAATGAAAACGGCCGTTTGTAGGGCGATTCCACCAAATTGTCCTATAATTGCGCCTATATTTAAGAAGTTCAACTTCTTCTGAAAAGTTGAACTTCTGGTGAGAAAGGATATGCCGTTATGGAGCAAAAATTAGCCGAACTGAAAGAGCGTCTGAGCGAAGTCAACGATTTGAACATGGCCGGAGCCGTACTAGGCTGGGATCAGCAAACCCACATGCCGCCAGGGGGAGCAGCAGCGCGGGGACGACAAATGGCAACGCTGGGTCGCCTGTCACACGAAAAATTTACCGATGCCCGCATAGGCCAACTTTTAGATGACCTGCAAGCGTATGGGGAATCGCTGCCGTATGACAGCGATGATGCCAGCCTGATTCGGGTGGTGCGACAGCAGTATGAGCGGTTGATCAAGGTTCCTTCTAGCCTCCTATCACAAATTACCACCCACGCCTCAGAAAGCTACCAGGTGTGGGCCGAGGCACGGCCGGCCAACGACTTTGCCAAAACACGCCCCTATCTGGAAAAAACGCTTGACTACAGCCGCCAAATGGCCGATTGCTTCCCCGGTTATGACCACATTGCCGACCCGCTGATTGATTTTTCTGACCAGGGGATGAAGGCCACCGACATTCAGCGGGTGTTTGGCGAACTGCGTGAGCAGCTTGTGCCGCTGGTGCAGGCCATTGCCGAGCGGGAGCCGATTGACAACAGTTGTTTGCACCAGCCGTACCCAGAAGCGGCGCAGTTGGCCTTCGGAACGGCCGTTGCTACCACCTTTGGCTATGACTTCCAGCACGGCCGGCAGGACAAAACCCACCACCCTTTCGCCATCAAATTCAGCATCGGCGATGTCCGCATCACCACCCGCGTGGATGAAAACAACCTCGCCGACTGCCTTTTTAGCACCCTGCATGAAGCCGGCCACGGCATGTATGAACAAGGCATCAGCATGGCACTGGAACAAACCACCCTCAACAACGGCACCTCGGCCGGGGTGCATGAAAGCCAGTCACGGCTGTGGGAAAATATCGTTGGGCGCAGCCGAGGCATGTGGTGCCATTATTACCCGCAGCTACAGGTGGCCTTCCCCACTCAGCTTGGCAACGTCCCACTCGACACCTTCTATCGCGCCATCAACAAAGTCCAGCCCTCGCTAATTCGCACCGAAGCGGATGAAGTAACCTACAACCTCCACGTCATGATCCGCTTTGATTTAGAGTTGGCCCTACTGGAAGGCAAACTGGCAATCAAGGATTTGCCCGAAGCGTGGCACGCTCGCTACCAATCCGACCTGGGACTGCACGCCCCCAGCGACGTAGACGGCGTGCTGCAAGATGTCCATTGGTACGGCGGGCTGATTGGCGGTGTATTCCAAGGGTACACACTGGGCAACATCCTCAGCGGGCTGTTTTATGACCAAGCCCTGCAGGCCCACCCCTCCATCCCCAACGAAATTGGCCAGGGACAGTTTGGCACGCTGCACAATTGGCTCATCGAAAACATCTACCAGCACGGCAGCAAACTCACCGCCAACGAACTCATCGAGCGCGTCACCGGCGGCCCACTGCGGATTGAACCATACATGGCCTATCTGCGCGGTAAGTTTGGCGATCTTTATCAGTTGTGAACTATAAACCTGATGCAGGAGTTTGGAATCGTCTATCTACTCCCTGATGAAGTCAGTGTCTATCACCGCAGCTTGCGGCATAAAATTGAAGATGCTTTCAATTTGGTTGGGCACCACGATCTACATGCACCATCGCATATTACACTGAAATATCGTTTTCAGGCGTTAAATATCCACGAGATAGATCACACTTTAGAGACGTTTAGCCTCTCACAGGCTAAAACCAAGTGGAACATAAAAGGATTTAACTTTTTTCAAAATGCTGGGGCTTTTGTTCTTTTTATGGATGTCGTGCCCTCAATAGCTGCCCGGCAAGCTCATAATCAATTGCTTGAAGCCTTAAAGCAGCTGGATTGGATGCAATGGAGTCCATTTGATAACGCAACGCTTCATTATCATATCACTTTGGCACATCAAGGACTAAACTCACAAAATTTCGACAAGGTGTGGTCTTTTTTGGGACAAATCGACACGCCAGATTTTGAGTTGTTCTTCGATAATGTAGCACTGCTTCAAATAAACGAGGGAGTTCATACGGTTTGTAAAAAGTATTGGCTGTCAAACGACACCATCAACTAGGCAATTAAATGGGCGGCATAATGTTATCGTTCAGCCGCGCTGCTTTTCCTCATCGGCTGGAGCAACTTGTTGTGCGACCACCCGCTGACTTTTGCTGTAAACAAACTCAGGATCAAGATCTATCCCTGACTCCCATTCTATGGTGTCAAATGATACACAAACTCGATTAAATGCTCTGCGCTCCTTGAGTTTTTGAAAAACACCAAAGCCCACTTTTTCAGGCAGTTGATGCGCTTCCGCGTAAATACGAAGAGCGGCTGTCAAGTATCGCCCGTAATCGTCACCCTGTGCCTTAAACCAAGCCATGACTTCGGGATCCACTTCCACCGTGACTTGCACTTTTGTCTGAGGCATTCGCCACTTGGCAGTGGCAAAAAACTTGTCCGTAAGTGGAGGAATGTCTGACGTATCAATCATATCGTCAGTCTGCATCAAGCCGTTCCAACTCATGCTTGCTAATGTTGGACTGGTTCTTTTGCTCATCCCAGTCAAACTTCATAGGCATAGTATATATCCAACGCTATTATGGTCACAAGCCCCATCACCAATTTCCCTATTGGGTAGCACAGACCATGTTATAATCATACCATCTTGATGCAGGAGAAATAAATACACCAACGGTCTCCGTTGTTGCTTGATAATCATATGCCCATCGAACAAGAAATTGCCCAACTGAGAGATGAGATACAGTTTCATTTATATCGTTACCATGTGTTGGATGCGCCGTTGATTAGCGATGCAGAGTATGATGCGCTGTATCGGCGGCTGCTGGGGTTGGAGCAGGCGCACCCGGAGCTGGTCACGGCCGATTCACCCACGCAGCGGGCGGGGGCTGATCCACTGGAAGGGTTTGAAAAAGTGACCCATCCAGCACCCATTTTGAGCTTGTCCAATGCGTTCAACGCGGCGGATTTGCGGGCATGGCGGACGCGGATTGGGCGACTGCTGCCAGACCCCGATATGGCGCTAGATTATGTGGTGGAACCAAAATTGGATGGGCTGACGGTGGTGCTGACGTATGAAAACGGCCGTTTTTCCCAGGGAGCCACACGCGGCAATGGTGAAGTCGGCGAAGACATCACGCAAAACCTGCGAACCATCGTTGCCCTGCCCAAACGGATTCCCGTTGACCCCAACAGCGAACTAACTCCCCCACCCTACTTGGTGGTGCGCGGCGAGGTCTTTTTCCCGCTAGACAAATTTGAGGCACTGAACGCGGCGCGGCTGGCGGCGGGGGAACCGATTTATATGAACCCGCGCAACACGGCGGCGGGGTCGCTGCGGCAGCTTGATCCGGCAAAGACGGCGGAACGGCCGTTAACCCTCTACTGCTACGACTGGATCGCCTGGGACGGCGTGGAGCCACCCACCACCCAATGGGAGCGGCTGGAGCGGCTGCGTCAATACGGCTTCCCCGTCTCCCCCGACAGCCGCCACTGCGCCAATTTGGACGAAGTAGCGGCGGCATATGGTGACTGGATTGCCAAGCGCAACACGATTAACTATGAAGTAGACGGCGTGGTGGTCAAAATCAACGAACGGCCGTTGGCCGACAGCCTCGGCTTTGTGGGCAAAGACCCACGCGGGGCGGTGGCGATGAAATTCCCGGCGCAGGAAAAGACGACCAAACTGCTGGATGTGACGGTCAACGTGGGGCGCACCGGCATTTTGGCCCCAACGGCCGTTTTGGAACCGGTCGAAATTGGTGGGGTCATCGTTCGCAACGCCACCCTCCACAACTACGACGAAATTGCCCGCAAAGATGTGCGGCTGGGGGACACAGTGCTGGTGAAGCGGGCGGGGGACGTGATCCCCTACATCATCGGGCCGGTGGTGGAGCTACGCGACGGCAGCGAACGGCCGATTTCTACCCCCACCCGCTGCCCCGTCTGCGGCGAACCAGCGGTGCGACCCGAAGGGGAGGTTGCCATCTACTGCGACAATCTTTCCTGCCCAGAGCAACTGGTGCGGCGAGTAGAATATTTTGTCAGCCGGGGAGCGATGGATGTGGATGGGTTTGGCTCACAAACGGCCGTTTTGCTAGCCGAAAAAGGGCTGATCCACGACATTGCCGACATTTATTACCTGGATCGCGACACCCTGCTGACGCTGGAAGGGTTCAAGGACAAAAAAGTGGACAACCTGCTCAACGGCGTAGCCGCCAGCAAGCAGCAGCCACCGGCACGGGTGCTGACGGCGCTGGGCATCCGCTATGTGGGCAGCGTGGTGGCCGGGCTGCTGATTGATGGACTGGGTGGGATTGACGAACTGGCGGCGGCCAGCGTGGAACGATTGCAGGAGATTGAGGGGGTGGGGGAAAGAACGGCCGTTGCCGTCACCAGTTGGTTTGCCAATGAGCGCAACCGAGCCGTGCTGGAAAAATTACGCGCCGCTGGCCTCACCTTCGCCGCCGCCCCGCCCGACCCCGCCACAACTCACGCCAACACCCTGATTGGCCTCACTTTTGTCATCACCGGCACCCTGCCCACCCTCTCCCGTGACGAAGCCAAGGCACTGATTGAAGCCCACGGCGGCAAAGTCACCGGCTCCGTCAGCAAAAACACCAACTATCTGCTGGCCGGTGAAAAAGCGGGCAGCAAACTCAGCAAAGCGGAATCGCTGGGCGTGTCAATTTTGGATGAGGCATCTTTAATGCAATTAATCAAAGCGTAAATTGCATGTAAAATCCAAAATTGTATATACACTCCACACACAAAAGATGTTAAAATGCGCTCTATAGAAGGTTTTATTTAGGAGGATCGGGTTGTTGACAAACTCAATTGGAAGCACCAAGTTGATCCAGAAGAAGTTGAGGAAGCCTTTTTTGGTCGTTCTCGAAAACTTCGCAAAGGAGAAGGTGAGAAGTATCTTTTGTATGGCCGTAGCTCAGATGGCCGATATTTATTCATAGTTTTTGTTTGGATAGAAAAACATGTTAAGGTCATTTCGGCACGCGACATGATTCCTGCCGAACGTCGCTATTTTGGCAAATGACAAAATCAAAAATTCCTCAATTTACTCGACTTTAGCAGCTTAAAAATTGAATAGAAAAAAGAAAAAAAGAAGGCCAAAGAAGCCTTGGTGATTATCAA
>JAGQGA010000197.1:0-5169 GCA_020432595.1 Anaerolineales bacterium
GTGCCGTCCAAATCATCAACTGGTCGCAGCTGCGACAACTGCTTGACTCATAAATAAGGAGCGCAAAATGCGTATTTTTATTCTGACGCTTGGTTCGCGGGGAGACGTACAGCCCTATGTTGCGTTGGGCAAAGGGTTGCAGGCGGCCGGCCATGACGTTACCGTTTGCACCAGTGCCTCGTTTGAGCCGTTTATTGTTGAGCACGGGTTGGCCTACGGCTACATGAGCGACGATATTCTTAGGCTGATTGATACGGATGCCGGCCGTGACGCGATGGAAAATTCGGATGGGGTTGTGGGATGGATAAAAACGGCCGTTTCACTTGCCCAACAAGTCAAACCCCTCCAGCGGCAAATGCTGAACGACAGTTGGTACGCCGCCCAAGCCGCCCAGCCCGATCTCATCATCTATCATCCCAAAGCGTTTGGCGGGAGCCACATCGCCGAAAAGCTGGGTATTCCCGCCATGCTTGCCATTCCGCTGCCCGTTTTTGTCCCTACGGGCGAATTCCCCAACATTGTCTTCCCTAACTGGAAGCTGGGCAGTGGCTACAATCGGCTTACCTACACGCTGGCGCTGAAGGGGGCACGAGCGCAATATGGCAAGCTGGTACAGGCGTTTCGGCAAGAAACGTTGGGGTTGCCGCCCCAGCCCCGCACCGCCGATGATTTGCACTTTACCAACGGCGACCCCATTCCCGTGCTGCATGGATACAGTCGCCATGTTGCTCCTCATCCGACCGACTGGCCCAGGCACGCCCACACCACTGGCTACTGGTTTTTAGGCCACGCCACCGACTGGCAGCCCTCGCCTGACCTGCAAGCGTTTTTGGCTGCCGGGGAGCCGCCTGTTTATGTGGGCTTTGGCAGCATGGTGGGGCGCAACCCGACCAAAGTGACGCAATTAGTGGTGGCGGCTCTGCAAAAAGCGGGGGTGCGGGGTCTCATTGCCACTGGCTGGGGCGGGCTGAAAGCCAACGATTTGCCGGAAACGATTTTTAAGCTGGAACAAGCTCCGCATGATTGGCTATTTGAACGGGTAACGGCCGTTGTTCATCATGGCGGTGCCGGGACAACGGCAGCTGGACTGCGGGCTGGCAAACCAACCGTCATCTGCCCCTTCTTTGGTGACCAACCATTTTGGGGGCAACGTGTGGCCTTGTTGGGGGCTGGCCCGGTGCCCATCCCACAGAAGAAGTTAACGGTTGAGAACTTGGCGGTGGCTGTGCAAACGGCCGTTAACAATGCTACCATGCGCCAACAAGCTACTGCTCTCGGCCATCAAATCCGGCAAGAAGACGGCATTGCCAACGCCATAGCCATCATCGAAAGAAGCGTTCCAATCCGTTTGTCTTGAAAATCGGGAGGCGAACTTCCGATTTTCAAGGTAGCGCACAGTTTACTAGGGATGGTGGCAAAAAAAACGGCCGTTTTTCCTTCCCACCTGCGGCAAGGAAAACGGCCGTTTTCTCAATTCAAATACACAAATTCTTGGCTACATCAAGCTCTGCATATACGCAGCCAATGCATCCCGCGATGGTCGAATTTGGTCACCAGATAATTGTGCCAGAGGTGTGTCCACCATCTTGTTGGCTTCGGCCAAAGACGGCCGATCTGGATTGTAATAAATCAATCCCGTAATCAACTCTTGCTTTTCTTCTGCCCACTGCAGCCGATGCATAGCCCCCATCTTGTCCGATGGGTCATAGTCGGAGTCCAGTTTCCGCAGCTTGATGTGCGATCCATCATGCAATTCCACGACGCGCATCTCACCCGGTGCATATTCCTCAATTTCGATTTCATCCAGCTTGGGGACGAAGCCAATTTCATGGAGTGGGATTTCGTTGTTTTTGCCGTATTCGTAGCTCTTGGTGGAGCCAGGCACATCGTTAAACGCGACACAAGGGCTGATGATGTCAATAACGGCCGTTCCCCGATGGCTTAATGCCGCCTTCAGCAGTTCACGCACCTGGTTAGCATCACCCGAAAACGACCGCGCCACAAAACCACAGCCCGCTAAAATTGCCTCCATGCAGATGTCAATCGGCGGCAAATCATTGTGACCCGCATATTTCAGTTCTTGCCCCTCATCGGCCGTTGCCGAAAACTGACCCTTGGTCAACCCATATACCCCATTGTTCTCCACAATGTACACCATCCGCACATTACGCCGCATCAGGTGCTTAAACTGACCCATCCCAATACTAGCCGAATCACCGTCGCCGCTCACGCCAATCGCCTTCAAATGGTGGTTTGCCATCAGCGCACCAGTACTGATGGAAGGCATACGCCCGTGCAGCGCATTGAACCCATGCGACCGCCCCAAAAAATAGGCTGGCGACTTGCTGGAGCAGCCAATCCCGCTCAGCTTCACAATTTCATGCTGATTCAAATTCAACTCATACGCAATGCGTATAATCTGGTTAGCAATCGAATTATGTCCACAACCTTGACATAATGTTGTGGGTCTACCATTATAATCTGCCTGGGTAAGCCCCAGTTCATTTACACGAGGTCCTCTTGTTGCACCCATTGTTGTCACCTTCCTTAGCTTTCAGCCGCTTCAATCGCTTCAACGACCCAGCGAGCCGTCAGCGGCATCCCATCCAAATGCGCCAGCGAAACAAGTTTTGTTGCCATTGCCGGCATTTCCGTTTGCAAAATATTGTGCATTTGCCCATCACGATTCAGTTCAATCACATAAACCCGGTCATGATTAGCGACAAAATCCTTCACACTATCGTTAACCGGCAACGCCCGAAGCCGCATAAAATCGGTGGCAAGGCCATTGGCTGCCAAACGATCCCGCGCTTCGTCAATAGCATAGCAGGTTGTGCCATAAGCAATAATGCCAATCTTAGCTCCCTCGTGTGTTTCCACCACCGGGCCAGGCACTAAATGCCGCGCCGTGTCAAACTTGCGGGCAAGGCGATCCGTATTTTCTACCCAATCTTCGGGGCGTTCGCTATAAACCGCATTAGCATTGTGACCTGTACCGCGAGCGAACCATGCACCTAATGGGTTTTCGTTGCCCGGCAGCGTGCGGAAGGGGATCCCGTCGCCATCAACATCCTTATAACGGCCAAATCCCTTTGTTACTTGCTCTGCCGTCAGCACCTTGCCTCTATTAATAGGCTCAGTTGGGTATTCAAATGGCTCCGACATCCAGTTGTTCATGCCTAGATCGAGGTCACTTAGCACAAACACGGGCGTTTGCAGTTGCTCTGCCAGGTTAAACGAGGTCGTGCCAAATTCAAAACACTCTTTCAAACTGGAGGGGAACAGAATAACGTTTTTGGTGTCACCATGCCCCAGGTAGTACGTAAAGATGACATCCCCTTGACCGGTGCGCGTGGGCAACCCGGTGCTAGGGCCAACCCGCTGGATGTTCCAAATCACGGCCGGCAGCTCAATAAAGTAACCCAACCCGGCAAACTCAGCCATGAGGGAAATGCCAGGACCAGAGGTGGCGGTCATGGCGCGGGCACCAGCCCAACCAGCCCCCAAGATCATGCCAATGGCGGCCAACTCGTCCTCAGCTTGAACCACTGCATAGGTCTTTTCGCCTGTTTCGGGGTCGCGGCGGAAGCGGGGCAAATAGTCATTGAGGCCATCCACAACGCTCGTGGAGGGGGTAATCGGATACCAGGCGACAAAGGTTACACCACCAAAAACAGAACCCAGTGCAGCCGCTTCATTACCAGTCATCATGATCATCCCGTCGGTTTGGCCCATTGGCTCTACCCGATATGGGTCATTTTTGACGATATTTTCGGTAGACCATCCATAGGCAGCGTTGACCACTTCCATGTTGACATCAATAAGTTTGCGACGGCCGTTAAATAAATAATCTAGGGCTGCTTCAATTTCAGCCAATGGAATATCTAAAAGGTAGGCCATAGCCCCCACATAAACCATATTCGCAACATAGTCGCGCTGCTTGCCCCGCATACCGGTTGCCCGCACAAACTGGTTGACTGGAATACTGTAATAGGTGATATCCTCACGCTCATCTGGCGGGTTGCGGAAATCAGCATTATAGAGACACATGCCGCCAGCAGGCAGATTGCGGATGTCTTCGTGGAAAGTGACCTCGTTAAACGCCACCAAAATTTCGGAGGTGTGGCGACGGGCAACGTAGCCATCTTTGCTAACACGGATGTGGTACCAAGTGGGCAACCCTTGGATGTTGGAAGGGAAGATGTTTTTACCATTGACTGGTATGCCCATTTTGAAAAAGGCTCGCAAAAGCGCAGAGTTTGAAGTTTGGCTCCCGGTACCGTTGGCCGTTGCTACTACCATTGAAAAATCATTGATGATAAACGGCCGTTCCGGTACATTGCCTTGCGCTGCGGGAACAGCTTCGATGATACCCATGATAAATTCTCCTTAAACGAATTTACAACTTAGCAAGAGAAATCGCCTCTTGCTTCTTTAATTGACTAGTCAGACTAACCAGCAGCACCAGTTGGTAAACACTCACAAAGGCAGGTGTGGCAACTATAGCACACCCAAATTAAGGTTGGGCTTACGTCACATTGATTTCAGGAATATCCACCGCTGGCACAGAACGCAATAAACTAAAATGCTTTATCAGCCGCTGCCGACCACGCTCAAAATCACCACTACAAATGGCATCAACAATCTCTTGGTGGTAGTGCCAAACCTCTACCCAATATTCCAGACTGTTAAACCGTGTTAGCTCACTGGCCTCATAAGCATCCCAATAGGCTGCCAGTAAGCCCTGCACAAACGGATTGTCCAGGCGACTAAAGATGGTCAGGTGCAGGGCACGATGCTCTTCATTGGGAATACGAATGGGTTTCCCGCCTAGCTTTTTCCAGGCGCGGTTAATGAGCTGCTGCAATTCGGCTTTATCGTTGTCAGTCAGCATTTGTACGGCATCCTCCCACACACTTTCTTCCAGGGCGCGGCGCAGTTGGCTAAATTGGGCAAAGGTTGCTTCGCCAGTGGCAAAGCTAAATAAGACAGCTTTTAAAATGACAGCCGAAAAGTCAAACGGCTCGCGTTGCATCCCTACGCGGGGCCGCACCGAGACAAGCCCCAGGCTCCGCGCTACCTCAAGCTGCTCACGTAGTTTGCCGACGCTGATATTCATTTCGCTGCTAATTTCGTTGAGCGTTGGCAGTTTTTGTTCAGGTGCAAAGG
>JAGQGA010000197.1:5266-8691 GCA_020432595.1 Anaerolineales bacterium
AGCACTTTCAGCCAGATAGCCGAGAAAGGGAGGGTCGAGTTTTGGTAGCTGCATTTTTTGGCTCATTGATCGAATAAATCAAATTTATTTTATTTATCCAATTGTAAATAAAAATGAAGGCAAAAGCAATAGGCAGTTAGTTACAGTTGGGGGGCAGTTGTTTACGCAGGATGAGGGCTGGAGGGCGGTTGGGCAGGTCTAGGGGGCGGTCGGGGACGAAACCTAGCCGTTCGTAGAGGGCTTGGGCGCGAGGGTTGTCGTTTTGCACGCCTATTTCCAGGCAAGGAAGTTGGAGGTGATGGGCAACGGCCGTTAATATACCAATGATTGCCGTTCCGACCCCCTGGCCGCGCCAGGCCGGCACCACAATCAGGTTGGCTAATTCGGCACCGTTAGGATAGATGGTCAGTTGGCCGCTGCCAATTAGCCCGGCCTGCGTTTGGGCAACCAGACAAAAGCCGCGCTCGGTTTCATATCGTCGCAGGAGTTGGGCAAAGCTGCGGCGGAAGGCGTTTAACGGCCGTTCAGGAAAACAAGCCTGGTGCAAGGCGTGCAAATCATTTGGCTGCAAAAGACGGAAGGAGACAAGGGGGGAAACGGCCGTTTGCGGCACAAACAAATAGGAAGGAAGCGAAGTAGTCGTCATTGGTTATCAAAGCCTGCTGTTCTCATAAACCACAAAACGCCTTGCTGGGGGGCAAGGCGTTTTGCGGGAAGAGGAGAAAAGGAGGAAAAAGGTATAAATAATAAATGATAACGTGTATTACCGATAAAACTGCCGCTACTTGACTGCTTGTTTCCGCTACAACCATTACAAAACTTCAATGATGCTGTAAGTATACGCCACGAAACGGACAACATCCCTTAAGTTTGCTACAATCACTTTGTCAATCACTTTACAGTGAGGAGAAGCTCATGCGACAGGAACGCTGCGACAATTGTGACCGCCCACTGCTGGCAACCGACACCGTTTGCTGGCATTGTGGGCATCCGCGAGAGGGGGCAGCGGTGGCAGCAGCGGCCTCGGCCACTGCTGTGGCGTCATCGCCATTAACGGCCGTTTCCGGCTACGCCATCCTCACCGCTGTTATCATCATCGCCCTGCTGCTCGTTATCCGGTCTTTAGGGCAACAACCGCTCATTGTGATCAACAGCAACGCCCAGCGCCCGCGTGGCTGGACGGCATTTACCGACACCCAGCGTCGCTTTACCCTCAACCTGCCCCCAGATTGGCAGCTTGAGGAACCAACTGACCCAGCATTTGCGGCGCTGTTGGCAGAAAAAGAGGGGGTGTGGAAAACGGCCGTTGTCCCCCTTGACCCCAGCACCATCCTCCTGCTTGCTCGCAGCCCCGACGACACCCCGCAGCTTGTAGCTGTGGCTCGTAACGTCCAGCTTCACCAGCTTTCGCTCAACCAGCTTACTGACCTTATCACGGAGCAAGGAGTAGAAATTCAGGAAATCGAAGAAAGCGAAAGCTTTTTTGGTGCTCCCCAAATCAACCTGACCTTTGCCACCGATGGTAATGTGCTGTGCAGTCAGCAATATGCCCTGCAGCCTGAAGACAGTTACCTGCTTACGATTTGCATGGACAACACCACCTTCCGCCGCAGCCGCGACACCATCGAGGCAATCCAGGGCAGCTTCCAGCCGCTCAAGCCTTGACGCTCCTTCCGCCCGTCAAGTACAATCACCATTCAAACCGAGATGGGTTCACAGTGCCAACAAACCAACGACCCATTCTCAATAAACAGGAACAATATAATGAACAATACAACTCCGCCCCAATTCAACTATGGCGGCCAGGCGGTTATTGAAGGTGTGATGATGCGCGGCTCAAAGGCGTTGTCGGTGGCCGTGCGTAACCCGGTGGGCGACATCGTTGTCCACACTGAACCACTCAATCAGCATATCTATGGCGGCCGGCTGGCGCGTCTTCCCTTTCTGCGTGGGCTAACGCTGCTGTGGGATGCGCTAGGTCTAGGCATCAAAAGTCTAATGTTCTCGGCCGAGGTTGCCTTGGATGAGGATGGTGAAAAAAGCAAAGCTGCTAACAATGGTGCCGAGGCCAGCAAGGTATTTGAAGGCCCCATGCAGTGGGGAATGGTGCTTTTTTCACTCAGCTTTTCCATCTTACTCTTCTTTGTACTGCCCACCTTTGTCGCTGATTTGGTAAGTGGCTGGTTAGGGATTGCATCACAAATTGTCACCAACCTGATTGAGGGGGTGGTGCGGCTGCTGCTGCTTGTGGGCTATGTGTGGGGCATTGGGCTAATGGAAGACGTCAAGCGCCTCTATCGCTATCACGGTGCCGAACACAAGACCATCAATGCTTATGAGGCGGGGGCCGAGCTAACGCCCAAATCGGTAGCGCGTTTCCCGCTGGAACACCCACGCTGTGGCACCGCTTTCCTGCTGTCGGTTGTCGTCATCTCCATTCTCCTTTATAGTTTGCTACCAGAGATGACGCTGCTGGTGCGAATTGCTTCTCGTTTGGTGCTATTGCCGGTAGTAGCCGGCATTGCCTACGAATTTTTGCGGTTTACGGCAGCGCATCAGGATAAGGCAATCATTCGCCTGATTACCAAACCCAACCTGGCACTACAGCGGCTGACGACCAGCGAGCCGGATGAGGAGATGCTAGCAGTGGCGATTTGTGCGTTTCAGCAGGTGGTCGCTTTTGAACAGGGAAAGGATGTGGGGCAGACGGGCGATTTTGTTTATAAGGCGTTACAACAAGAAGCAACCCTTTAGGCCAAAGCAAACAACAAATGATCCGCATAAACCATGTTTTTGACTTTGGCTCGCGGCTTTTTCGGTCTGGATAGGATCAGGATTTTCTGAAAAAGCCTTAACTTTTCATGAGTGCACAAACTAATTTGCAAACGGCCGTTGATCACAACCAAACAGGACTTTCGTTTTACGATGCGTGGAACATTGACCGCGCTATTGCCGCTTTTCGGCAAGCCATTGCCGAAGACCCAACCAACGGGGAATATCGGCTAAATCTGGCGCGGGCGTATGCGCGGGGTGGGGATTACCACCAGGCGGTAGAGACCATCGGCGAATACCTGCACTATGAAACCAACGACGCAGTGGCGGCTCGCTTTGAGTCGCTCTTTTCGCTGGCGCTGGATGACGTGGAGCAGGTGATGATCGAGACGATGCGCGAGCTGGGGCTTTCGATTCAGCAAATTGGTAAGGGCATTCAAATGTGGCTGGAGTACCGCATTGCCTATGGGCGGCGGGTACTGCGGGTGCCCAAGCCGGAAATTTGGGCGGCGGCGATTACCTATGCCATTTTGAAGGTGAATTTGGTGGAGGTGGAGCGGGGGGATTTAACGGCCGTTTACAACATCAGCGACCGCGCTCTGCGGGAAAAATACAAAGAACTGGTGCAAACGCTCGACCTCATGCCGGCCGAT
>JAGQGA010000198.1 GCA_020432595.1 Anaerolineales bacterium
AACCAACAACGGCCGTTCTTGAACTCTACACCAACCCCGACCTATCCCACCCTTTCCCCGCCCGCGCCTTTAGCTCCCTCTTCACCTTTGGCGAAATGCTCCACGCTTGGCTCACCATCCGCGACCACGCCACCGTAACCGAACTGATTGATCTGGTGCTGGACAACACCAGCTACAAAGCATACATTGACGACGGCACCCCCGAAGGGGAAGAGCGCTGGGCCAACGTCATGGAATTTCGCGGCGTAGCCGTCAGCGAAGCCGGCCGCACCCTAGGCGAATTTTTAGAGCAAGTGTCGTTGGTCTCCGAAACCGACAACCTAGAAGAACAAGCCAACGCTGTAACGCTGCTTACCTTCCACGCCGCCAAAGGGCTGGAATACCCCATTGTCTTTCTCACCGGGCTGGAAGATGGACTGCTGCCCCACAGCCGTTCGCTTGACGATGGCGAAGAGCTGGCCGAAGAGCGTCGCCTCTTTTATGTGGGCATTACCCGCGCCAAAGATGTTCTCTATATCTCCCACGCCTTCCGCCGCACCACCTTTGGCGACAGCTCTGTGTCTTCCCCCTCCCGTTTCCTCAACGACATCCCCTCCGAGTTAACCGAAGGGGGGGCAACCAAGCAGCGGCGGCAAGAGGCCGTTTCCCGCGCCAGCAGTTGGAGTAGTGGACGCAGCAATACCAGTTGGTCTGGCAGCAGCAGCCGATCAGCTACTTCCAACCGCAAGGAGTGGACACCACCTGCCCGGCCTCAGCCGTCGCCAGCCAGCGAGCCGCCCCGTTCGCGGCTGCCTAAGCCCAATTATTTGCGCCAAGACGTGGACGATGACCCTCGGCCAGCCAGCAGCGGCAGCACGCAATACCGCACCGGGCAAAAGGTGCGCCACGTCAAATTTGGCGAGGGGACGGTCATCGAAAGCAAGCTCACCGGCAATGATGAAGAGGTGACGGTGGCGTTCCCCAGCGAGGGGATTAAGCGGCTGGCGGCGAGTTTTGCCAAGTTGGAAATTGTAAAAGAGTAATCAGTCATCAGTAATCGGTAATCAGTTGCCTGACTGATTACCGATTACCGATTACTGGCTAACACCCAGTGATTTACTTAATAGACGGCCACAATTTGATTGCCAAAATGCCCGACATTGATCTGGATGACCCTAATGACGAGGTGAAGCTGGTGCTGCGCCTGCGAAGCTGGGCTTCGGCGCAGCGGTCGCGGCGGGTGGTTGTGGTGTTTGACCAGGGGTTGCCGGGGGGAAAGCAGAAGCAGTTGTCGAATGCGGATATAACGGCCGTTTTTGCCTCCGCTGGCAAAACAGCCGATTCCCTCATCATCAACCGTATCCACAACGTCAAAAACCCACGCGAATACATGGTAGTCAGCAGCGACCAGATGATTTTGGATGCCGCCAACCAGCACCGCATTGCCACCATGCGCTCGGAAGCGTTTGTGCAAGAAATGGGTGTGGACAAGCGGCTGCCCACCGCTGCCAGCGAACCAGAAGCTGGAGCCGAGGCGGAGCCGGAAATTAGCGACAAAGACGTGGCACAGTGGCTGGAGCTATTTGGCCCTGAGCCGGAAACGCCCAAAAGAAAACGTCCCGCCCCGCCGTCCGTAGTGCGGCAAGCACCCCCGCCGCCTGCTGCGCCACCTGCCAAAGAGAAAAAACCGCCCTTACCCCTCTCCAAGCAAAAACGCTCCACCCGTAAGTTGGATGCTGACCAGGTAGACGAATGGCTGCAACTTTTTGGCGCAGAGCCAGAACCACCGCCGCCCACCCCAACGGCATCTTCCTCCGCTGCCCCACCTGCCAAGCCCAAACGTTCTTCCAGCAAGCTGGATCCCGAAGACGTGGAGGAATGGCTGCGCCTTTTTGGCGATGGGAACCCAAAGCCCAAAAGAAACGATAAGTAGGGGCGTATTGTATACGCATCTGATCAGATGGGGTCACACACCATGGGGATGAGGCCTAGGCAGGCATACCCCACGGGCTGCTGGTTGAGAAAGGCGAGTGTGTCCTTTGTCCCCAGCCAAACATTGTTTACAATACCCCCATATGCCACCCAAAAAGGATGACCCGATGTTTGCCCACCCTTCATTAACCCAACTGGCTGCCGATTTAAGCAACGGCCGTTTACCCCTCCTCACCTACCTCGACCAGCTTGAAGCGTATTTTGACCAGCGCGAGCCAGAGGTGCTGGCTTTTGTGCCAGAAAACGGCCGTTTTGCCCGCCTCCGCCGCGAGGCCCAGGCACTGCTCGCCCAATATCCCGACCCTGCCCGCCGTCCGCCGCTGTTTGGCATAACCATCGGGGTCAAAGACATCTTCCACACTGCTGGCTTTGTCACCCAGGCAGGCAGCCGCGTTCCCGCCAGCGCCATTCAGGGGCAGGAAGCAACCAGCGTCAGCCAGCTAAAAGCGGTGGGGACGCTCATTTTGGGCAAAACCGTCACCACCGAGTTTGCCTACTTTGCCCCCGGCCCCACCCGCAACCCCCACAACCCCGCCCACACCCCCGGCGGCTCCAGCAGCGGCTCGGCGGCGGCCGTGGGCGCAGGGCTGACTCCGCTTACGTTTGGCACCCAAACCATTGGCTCCATCAACCGGCCCGCCGCCTTTTGCGGCGTGGTGGGCTACAAACCCACCTATGACCGCATCTCCCGCGCTGGGGTCATCCCGCTGTCGCCTTCGGTTGACCACATCGGCCTGTTTGCCAGCGACGTGGCCGGGTGTGAACTAGCCGCCAGCCTGCTCTGCACCAATTGGCAGCCCGCTGCCGCCAGCCGCCCCACGCTGGGCATTCCCAAAGGGGCGTATTTGGAGCGTACCTCTCCAGCGGGGCTAACGCATTTCCGCGCCACCTGCCAAAGGTTGACCGAGGCTGGGTTTATGGTGAAATCGGTTCCCGTTATGGCCGATTTTGATGACATTTACACGCGCCACAACGTCATTGTGGCGGCGGATGCGGCGCAGGTTCATGCCAACTGGTTTGCCCAATATGGCGACGTGTATCATCCAAAAACGGCTGATTTGATTGAGCGGGGGCGGGGAATAACGGCCGTTTCCCTGCAAACCGCCCTGGCCGGACGGGAACAACTGCGCCACGAACTAGCCGCTGCCGCCGCCGCCCACGCCATTGACCTGTGGCTCTCCCCGCCCGCCCTGGGCGCGGCACCTGCTGGGCTGGACAGCACCGGCGACCCGGTGATGAATCTCCCCTGGACGCACGCCGGCGTTCCCACCCTCACCGTTCCCGCCGGATTGGATGAGCAGGGGTTGCCAATGGGGTTGCAGTTGGCGGCCGGCTGGCAGCAAGATGAGATGTTGTTTGGCTGGGGTAAGCAGATTGAGGCAGCGTTGCGTCAACACTAAGCACTGTGTTTTGCCCCTATTAGCTTGTCTTTGCTGGTTTCTATTGCTCGTTTACATAAAACCTCAATAGCCCTGCGCTATTGTCATTTTCTATTGCACTTTTGCTGACTATGATTGTAAACTAGCGGTGCTTACAATTACCTCTCTCGCCGCAACGTGCACTGTAGCAGTAACGCAAAAAGGTTAGAAGTGTCATGGAGAATCTTATTACCTTTGGTCAGATTGTACGTGAGCAACGGGCTGTTCTTGGTCTGACCCAAGCTGAACTTGCTTTACGGGCAGGATGCGCCCCCATTACCATCCGCAAAATTGAAGGCGACACCCTACGTCCATCGGTACAGCTTGCGGAGTTGCTTGCTGTTGCCCTCGGCATCCCTGAAAATGAACAGCGTGGGTTTATCCAACTTGCACGCCAAGAAAAACAGCCAACACCTATTCCTCGCCCAACGCCTTCCCACAGCGAGATTGGCCTTGAAAATCTGAGTGGACGCGCAGTCAAAGGTTTTGAGTTAGCTGAAAAGATTGGTTCTGGTGGTTTTGGCGTTGTCTACCGAGCCATCCAGCCTGCGGTTGATCGAGAGGTGGCGGTAAAAATCATCCTGCCGCGCTATGCCAATCACCCCACCTTCATTCGCCGCTTTGAAGCTGAAGCCCACCTCATCGCTCAGCTAGAGCATCCCCATATTGTGCCTCTCTATGACTATTGGCGCGACCCTGATGCCGCTTATCTTATCATGCGATTACTTCGCGGCGGTAGCTTGGAAACCCTCCTCGCCCAAGGCCAATTGCCTCCCGGCAGCTTTCGTCGTATTGCTCTGCAAATAGGGCAAGCACTTGCCACGGCTCATAGCCAAGGTGTTATTCACCGCGATATTAAACCGGCTAACGTCTTACTCGACGAAACTCAAAATGCCTATCTTGCTGATTTTGGCATTGCTAAAAACCTAGCCCTAACGGGTAAAACGAGCCTTACCGAAGAAGGCTCCCTTTTAGGCTCACCCGCTTACCTGTCACCCGAACAAATCCAGAATGAACCGCTGCGTGCCACGAGCGACATCTATTGCTTTGGGCTGCTGCTTTATGAAATGCTTACGGGCGAGCGGGCATTCAACGGCCCTACACCGGTTGCCTACCTGCAACAACATCTTAACGAACCGATACCCTCTATCTTGGCTAAACGATCCGATCTGCCTACTGCCCTAGATGATCTGATCCAGCGTGCTGGGGCTAAGAATCCAAATCACCGTTTTGCTAGCGTCAACGCCCTGTTGGAACAGTTTGAGCATATTCTTGTCGGCACCTCCCTAACGGCTATCTCCACCACTTCTTCACATAAAGAGCCGCACGCTCTTTCTGCGGAAGAGGTGCAGGCGTTGTCTAATCCCTATCGTGGTCTGCACCCTTTTACCGAAGCAGATGCGGGCAGCTTCTTTGGGCGGGAAACGCTGGTGCAAGAGTTGCTCGGTTTGCTTTCCGATGGCTCTGACCTCGAACGATTTTTAGCGGTTGTGGGGCCAAGCGGCAGCGGCAAGACTTCGGCTGTGAAGGCGGGTCTCATCCCGGCCTTGCGTCGTGGCGGTTTGCCCGATTCAGATAGCTGGTTTATTGTTGATTTCACTCCCGGTGGACAGCCGTGGGAGAAGGTTGAAGCTGCTCTCTTGCGCGTTGCTATCAACCCATCTGACAACCTGTTGGTACAACTTCAAGCCAGCAAGCGCGGCTTGCTTCGTGCCGTTCATCATATCCTGCCCGATGACGGCGAAACGGAGCTATTGCTGGTCATTGATCAGTTTGAGGAGCTTTTTACCCTTGTTGCCGATGAAACGGTTCGCACTCACTTTTTGGAGAGTCTGATAACGGCCGTTCTCGACCCCCACTCCCGCCTCCGCATCGTCATCACCATGCGTGCCGATTTTATTGACCGCCCGCTTCAATACATTGATTTTGGTGAAATACTGCGGCAGCGTCTGGTGCTTGTTCTCCCCTTAACTGCCGATGAACTTACCCATGCCATCGTCCGCCCCGTTGAAAATTTAGGCATGTCGTTAGAGCCGGAGTTGGTGTCTACCATCATTCAGGATGTTGGCGACCAACCGGGGATATTGCCCCTGCTTCAATATGCGCTCACTGAACTGTTTGAACAACGCACAACCGCCATCTTAACACGCAACCACTATCGAGCCACAGAAGGTGTGACCGGGGCGTTAGCACGCCGCGCCGATGACATTTACAAAAATCTTGACCCCGCAGGCCAACAAGCCGCCCGCCAAATCTTTCTCCGTTTAGTCACGCTTGGTGAAGGTGTGGAAGATACACGGCGGCGCGTATTGTTAACTGAGCTAGAAGCGTTGGACAGTGCCAACAGCCATGAGCAACAGGAGGATGATGATTTTAAGCAGCGCGGCCAGTCGCTAACGACCTCCTCGGTCAACCTTGTCAATTTGTTTGGTCGCTACCGTCTCCTTACGTTTGACCACGACCCCGGCACTCGTGGGTCAACTGTCGAAGTGGCGCATGAGGCACTGCTGCGCGAATGGCCGCGTTTGCGCGGCTGGCTGCGCGAAAGCCGCGAAGATATTCGGCGGCAGCGGGAACTGGCAACCATGGCACAGCAGTGGAGAACCAACCAACGAGATGAAAGTTATCTGCTGCGCGGCAGTCGCCTTGTCAGTTTTGCCGACTGGCAGGCAGCAACAACCGTCGCCCTTACCAACGCTGAACGCAATTTCTTAAAAAGCAGCATAAACGTCCGCGATGCGCGGCGGCTTGAAGAAGAGGCACGGCGGCAGCGGGAGCTTGAAACGGCGCAGCAACTTGCCCAAGAACAAACGGCACGGGCGGAAGAACAAACCCGCTCTGTCCAGCGGTTTCGCTACTTTTCCATTGCGCTGGCGGTTCTTCTTATATTGGCGATTGGTGCTGCTTGGTTGGCCGTTACTCGCGGGCAGGTAGCTGCGGCCAACCTTGTAGAATCAGAACGGAGTCGTTTGGCACTACAGGCACAGAATGCCCTGGATAGGGGTGAGGGAAGTGAGATAGCCTCCCTGCTTGCCATTCGTAGCTTACAGTTTGGCTATTCACCAGAAGCAAATGCTGCTCTACAAGCCGCCCTTGCCCGAGGCTTCGCTCGGCAAACTTTTCTTGGGCATACTGACGATGTTCAAATGGTAGAATTCTCTCCTGACGGATTGTACATTGCGTCATCAGCAAGCGATGGTAGCGTTCGTCTTTGGGATGCACAAACAGGGAAACAGCTACAACAATTCAATGGGCATGAAGCAACTGTGCTATTAGTGGACTTTTCACCTGATGGTTCATTATTGGCAACAAGCAGCAGCGACCAGACTGTTCGAGTGTGGGATATTGCTTCAGGCCAAGAGCTACATCGCTTTCCTGGACATACTCTTGCAGCTGGTATTGATTTTTCTGCAAATGGTAGCAAGTTGCTTGTTTTCATACCTGGACAAATAAAGATATATGAGATTCCATCCACAAACTTGGTTCTTCAAATTGACACGGGGACAGGCGAATCAGGATCTATTGCAGAATTCTCTCCAGATGAAAATTACATCATCACAGTACCAACGAGAGGAAAGATTAGGCTATGGGATGCCCATACGGGAAAAGAATTGAATGAGTTGGTTGGGCATGTTGGCTGGGTTGGTTATGGCACCTTTTCTCCAGACAGTCAATTTGCGTTAACTGTTGGTCAAGATGGCACAGCACGACTTTGGGATGTTGCCACTGGCAATGAGGTACGCCGTTTCATTGGTCATACGGATGCTGTTTTTAATGGTTTCTTCTCTCCAAACGGTCAATATATTGTTACTGGCAGCTATGATAGAACAGCACGGCTATGGGATGTGGCAACGGGTCGTGAAGTTAAACAGTTCAGGGGTCACACTGATTTTGTCAATGTCGGCTTCTCGCCAGATAGTAAACGAGTGGTCACTGGCAGTGGTGACCACATAATAAAACTATGGGATGTCGAAACGGAGCCAGAACCGCGTCAGCTTGCCGATTTTTCACTTGATCATTTACAAGATCAAACGGCTATCACAGTTTCACCTGATGGGCAGTTTGTTCTTGTGGGTCGCTTAAGTGGCGCGATACAAGTCATCAACACCCAAACGCAAATTGTAGAGAGTGAGCTAAATACGGGTGCCCTCCCAATCACAGCCCAGGCATTGGCGCACGGACAGCAATTTGTTGTTAGCGGCAACAATAGCGGCCATATTCAGCTGTGGGATCGAACCAACGGTGTTGAGCTTTGGCGTTTTGTTGGTCATGCTGGTGCTATTTCAGCCGTAGTTTTCTCACCTGATGATCAATTTATTCTAACAGCCAGTCATGATGGCACCAGCCGCTTGTTGGATGTGGCTACGGGGCAAGAAATCATGCAATTGGCTCACCATAATAGCCCAATTCTAGCAGTTGCCTTTGCTCCTGACGGACAAACTGCTCTAGCAGGAAGGCAAGATGGAACGGCTTACGTTTGGGGTGTTTCAACTGGCAGGGAGGCTCTCCAGCTCGTTGGGCATGCGGATGCTATTCATGTAGTTGCCTTTTCGCCAGACGGGTAAACGATTGCCACAGGAAGCGCAGACAATACAGCGCGAGTATGGGATAGTAAAACAGGGGAACTTTTGCAAACCCTCATCGGCCATACCGATCTTGTTACGCGGCTTGCTTTTTCCCCCGACGGCCGTTTTCTCGCAACTGGCAGCGATGATCAAACGGCGCGTCTGTGGGAAATTAGTACAGGGAAGGAAGTTCATCAATATTCCGGCCACATTTCTACGCTGTTTCATGTTGGCTTTTCTAGTGACGGCAGCCACGTTTATACGGCTGATAGTCAAGCCGCTTATGTCTGGCGAGCAACACTTGAAGATGTTGTCACTTTACACCCTATAATGTACCAGAGATTAACGGCAAAGATGCACCACTAGTTAACGGCAAAGATGCACCACTAGTTAACGGCAAGTATGCATCACTTGGCTACCTGTTTTCCTTTCCTCTATCCTTCCGGCAAACACCTTGTCGGGAGATGGTATGTCAGGAAAAAGGAAAACAACTGTGGACATTTACACCTTGTTACAACACCTGCGCGCCGGAGCCAGCAATCGGCGTATCCAGCGCGAATTAGGGATAGATCGGCGCACCGCGCAAAAATATCGTGCCTGGGCCGAAACCTACAGCCTGTTGGCTGGCAAATTGCCGCCAGTGGAAGAATTACACGACTTGCTGCAAGAGACAATGCCGGAAAGCCAATCACCGCAAACCATTTCCACGGTGGAACCGTA
>JAGQGA010000199.1 GCA_020432595.1 Anaerolineales bacterium
CCCCCACCGTTTGCGGCACAGGCTGGTCAGTTTGCTGGCACATCTTGCGGATAAGCTGCGGATGGTCGCCGGGAGCCAGGAAGCGGGCATCATTGGGGTTGACGATAGAAACAAGCGGGTCAGCCCCCTCGGCCAATGTTACCAATTCCGCATAAGAATATGCCTGCCCTGCCGCCGCCCAAGCCGCTCGGCACTGCTGCAAAATCCACAGCCCCATCACATTCTTCAACAGCCGATACGTGCCATACACCCCGCCCTCGTTGGTCACATTGGCCGCCAACGCTTCCGGCGTAAGAATTGGTTGATCCACTTCCAACCCCACCAAACTCCAGGTGCCGCTGCTGATGTAGGCAAAATTCGGTGTTGTGGTTGGCACAGCCGCCACCGCACTGCCTGTATCGTGGCAAGCAGGGGCAATGACGGGGATGCCTTCATACGCACCCAGGCGGGTACCCGGCGGCACAATTTCGGGGAAGATGGTGGTGGGGATGCCCAGATCGAGCATAAGGTTGGTGGCCCAACGGCCGTTTACCGGGTCAAACATCTGCGTCGTCGTCGCGTCGCTAAACTCACACACCTTTGTTCCCGTCAGCCAAAAATTAATCAAATCCGGGATCATCAAAAAGGTGCTGGCAATTTGCAGCTGTGACGAACGGCTCGCCACCAAGCTCAGCATTTGATACAGCGTATTCAAGGATAAAAACTGGCTGCCCGTCTGGGCAAAAATCGCTGCCTGCGGCATCATCGCCAACGCCCGCTCCATCATCCCCAGCGTCCGCCTGTCCCGATACGTCACCGGGTTGCCAATCAAATGATCGTGCCTGTCCAGCAAGCCAAAGTCCACCCCCCACGTATCTACCCCAATAGCGGCCGGCTGCAACGCTTTCCCCTTATCAATCCCGGTCTGAATATCCCTCCATAGCCGCAAAATATCCCAATGCAGCGTCCCATTCACCGTCACCGTCACATTTGGGAAGCGATGTAGCTCCTCTAGGTGCAGTCCCGTGCCATCAAAATGCACCGCCATCACCCGCCCTGATTCCGCTCCCAAATCCACTGCCAAAACTGTTTTCTTTGCCATAAAAAACCTATGCTATAATCTACTTAATCTATTTTGCGGAGCATAATCGAATGTATGCAATAGAATTCCAAACACATATCGAAGATGGCATCATTGAAATTCCTGTAGAACAACGCGCTGCCCTCTTATCCTTGCCAGCAAGCACGCCCATTCGAGTGATCATTCTCGCACCTGAACAAACAGAAGCCCCTAAAGAAACAATTAGCAAAGACCTTGTACAAGATGCCCAAGACAAGGGATATGATTCTTTCATAGATTACTTGTTAGATCATCCTGTGCGTATTCCCAATATAACCTATCTCACAAGAGAAGAAGCCAATGCCCGCTAACCCAGCTTCACTTTGTTTCATAGACAGCAATCTTTGGCTTTATGCCATGCTACCACAACAGGATCAGCAAAAGGAAGTTCGTGCTAAACAACTCATTACTGATAATCGTGGTCAGATTGTTATCAGTACGCAGGTAGTTAATGAAATCACCAATAACTTGCTGAGAAAAGGCAACTTCACTGAACATGCAATTCGTATGACAATTCGTTCGCTTTACCATGATCTTCAAATCATGCCAATGAGCCAGACTATTCAAGAACGTGCCTCGGAATTACGCGAAAAACTTTCTCTTTCCCATTATGATGGTCTCATTCTCGCCGCTGCTCTTTTGTCTGGTGTCACCATTCTGTATTCGGAAGATATGCACAACGGGCTTATCGTTGAAGGCCAGCTTACGATTGTGAACCCTTTTGCCTCTCAATAATTAGCGGTGTGCTAACACCAGCTTTTCATAACTCCTAATTTCAGCTAAGTAAGCCATCCCGACGGGGACGTTTTGCTGCTGGCAATAATAGTCCCATACTGCGCCAAAAGGCATTCCCTTCAACTCCTCTAGCAAAGCCAGCCGGCCGGTAAAATCCCCCGCCAATTCCATCTCACGCAGCTGCACGGCCGGCTCCAGCAAGGCTATGAGCAGGGCACGAATGGCGTTGCGCGTGCCAATGATCCAGGCAGCCACACGGTTGATGCTGGCATCAAAGAAATCTAGTCCGATGTGGACACGGTTGAGGTAATTGCCACGCACAATTTCCTGCATGATGGCTTGCAACTCATCCGTCAGGGTGACAACATGGTCACTGTCCCAGCGCACCCCGCGACTGACATGCAGCAGCAGTTCCGGTACATAGAGCAACACCGAGGAGATTTTGTCAGAGATGGTTTCGGTGGGATGGAAGTGCCCTGCATCCAGACACAGCACTTTGTGCCGCGACATGGCGTAACCCATGTAAAACTCGTGGGAGCCGACGACATAGCTTTCGGAGCCAAGTCCGAACAGCTTGCACTCGACAGCATCAAGGTTGTGGGCGGGGTCTAGCTCTTTGGCAAATACCTGGTCGAGGCTTTCTAGCAGCCGTTGGCGCGGGGCGGTGCGGTCGGCGGGGGTGTCTTTGTAGCCATCGGGTATCCAGACGTTGGTCACGCAAGCTGTCCCCAATTGTTTGCCAATGTGCGCCCCAATCTCGCGGCTGATGCGGCAATGCTCAATCCAAAAATCGCGTACACCTTTGTCTGAACTGGCGAGGGTGAAGCCACTATCGGCCATGGGGTGCGAAAAGCAGGTGGGGTTGAAGTCAATGCCGTGGTTGTTTTCTTTGGCCCAGGCAATCCATTTGTCAAAATGATGGGGTTGCCAATCGTTGCGGTCGAGTTTTGCGCCATCGGCATCGCCGTAGATGGCATGTAGATTCAGGCGGTGGGTGCCGGGGATGAGGCTGTAGGCTTTGTCGAGATCGGCGCGGAGTTCAACGGCCGTTCGTGCCTTCCCCGGATAATTCCCCGTCGCCATAATCCCCCCACTCAACCCCCGGTCTGGGTCTTCAAACCCAATCACATCATCCCCCTGCCAGCAGTGCAGGCTAATCGGAATCTCCGCCAGCCTCCCCATCGCCCTATCCACATCCACCCCCAATTCCCCATACCGTTCTTTGGCTAGTTCGTAGGCTTGTTCAATCTTACTCATCTTAACTTCCTAAAGAATATGGCGCGTGGTGCGTGTGCGTAAAAAGCTACGCACCACGCACCATGCCCTAATCCAAATGAAACACCTCTTCCAACGCCACCATCATCTTATCCGCGTGTGCCCCATCCGGAGACTCAAAATAGGGAGACATGAAATCTTGCCATTTGGCGTTAATCGCTTCCCCGTCCATGCCATTTAAGGCCGCCTGAAAGCTGTCTGGCGTTTCAAAATAGCCAAACAGCGTGCCATCCTCGCGCATAAAGAGGGAGTAGTTGTGCCAGCCGTGCTTGCTAAGAGCCTCTAACATCTCCGGCCACACGGCCTCGTGATGCTTTTTGTATTCTTCGAGCATCTCTTGTTTCACTTTTAAAATAAAGCCAATGCGTTTCATCATAATCCTTTAGCGTGCGCCACAAGCCTGTAGACAAGCCTGCATGTGCCCCCGTGCCTCAGCCGCGATGATGCAGCATTGTTCTGTGCTATATTCCTTGGCACCAATCACTTCCAAATCAAGCGAGCCAGCATAGCCATGTTCATGCAGCGTGCGAATGAAACCGACCAGGTCAATGTCGCCACGGCCGTTTGCCTGATCTTCTGGTTTGCCTGGGCCTTGTTGACGACCTTTGCAGTCGCGGATGTGGAGGTGCTTGACGCGGGGAAGAACGGCCGTTATTGCCTCCACCGGATTCTCATTAGCGCGGTAAATATGGGAAGGATCCATATCAATGCCAAACGCAGGCGACGAAATCGCCTCCATCACCTTCAGCGTCGTCGGCGTGTTATAGATACTCGCCCCCACATGCGCCTTCACGCACAGCGTCACCCCATACTTTTCCGCCATCTGCGCCAAGCTGCCTAGCGAATCAATAGATTGCTGTAAGCTGGCTTCGTCATCCGTTTTACCCCCAGGGCCGCAGTTGATGATGGGAATACCGGCAGCAACGGCCGCTTGCATTGCCATCTCCATCGTGGCTGGGTCTTGCGAAGGCTGCTCCATCGCCAATAGCTCCAACCCATAAACTTGCGACAGTCGCTTGATTTCTGGCGTGATCTCCTGCCACCGCTCTAAAACAAGATGTTCACTCATGCGGGGAATGGCCGAAATCTCAATGCCATCATACCCTGCCATCGCTAGATATTTGAAGGCGGTTTCCATGTCATACCCACCAAACAAAACTGAATTTGCGCCTAATTTCATGGTTTCTCCTCGTGTAAAGTGGCTGGTGGCTTGTACCAGCAACCAGCAACAAGCCACCAGCCACTAGCACAATTAATTGTGTCCCAAGACAGGGTGAGGCCGATAGGGTGCTTCCAGGGCTGCAATCTCCTCATCGGTTAGGACGATATCCACTGCCTTGACAGCATCTTCTAAATGTTCCAGTTTGGTTGTGCCAATGATGGGTGCGGCGATGTTGGGTTTACTGAGCATCCAGGCCAAAGCCACCTGAGCCGCACTAACGCCTTTTTGCTGGGAAACGGCCGTTACTGCCTCCGCCACGTCAAAATCACTGTCACTGTTATACAACGCATCGCCAAAGGGATCATGCTGGCTACGTACAGACTTCCGCTCACCGCCCCGCGTCCGTTTACCCGTGGCAAAGCCTCGCGCCAAGGGGCTCCAGGGGATAATACCAACCCCCTCGGCCACACACAGCGGGTTCATTTCACGCTCCTCTTCACGATAAATAATGTTGTAATGATTCTGCATGGAAACAAAGCGCGTCCAGCCATGTAAATCAGCCGTGTATAACGCTTTGGCAAATTGCCAGGCAAACATGCTGGAGGCGCCGATATAGCGCACCTTACCCGCTTTCACCACATCATGCAGTGCCTCCAACGTTTCCTCAATCGGCACGCTGTAGTCCCAGCGATGAATCTGGTACAAATCAATGTAATCTGTGCCGAGCCGTCGCAGCGAAGCATCAACCTGATCCATGATATGTTTGCGCGAGAGACCACTGCCATTGGGGTCATCCGACATTGCGCCCCGCACTTTGGTTGCCAGCACGATATTTTCCCGTTTGGCATACTTTTTCAAAACTCGGCCCGTCACTTCCTCGCTCACGCCAACAGAATAGACATTGGCCGTATCAAAAAAGTTGATGCCCAATTCCAGGGCGCGTTTGACGTGCGCTTCACAGTCCGCTTCGCCCAACGTCCATTCGCGCCAGTTGGGGTCGCCATAAGTCATCATGCCCAGACAGATGCGCGACACGTTTAAACCGGTTTTGCCTAATCTTGTATATTTCATTTTTATTGTCTCCTTGCTCACTTCCCCTGCCAGCGATAGGCAAAGGCGTATGTCCCACTGCCTACTTCGATGACCACATCCTGACCTTCCTGAACGGCCGTTTCTACCCCCTCAAACGCTTGCCCGACAGCCCCAGGCAAATGAATCGTCGCCCTCGTATTGGGCGGGATAGTGACCTCCACCCGCATCATCCCCTCTTTCACTTCCCAACCCGACACAATTTCACCATAAACGGATTGATAAGTGGCCTTTGCCCAACTCAACTTTTCATGGGGATGAGGGTGAATCACAATGTGCTTGTAACCTGGCAGTGCCTTATCCAATCCTGCCACATAACGATAGAGCCACCCTCCCACACAGCCAAAGGCATAGTGGTTGTATGACGTAACCTGCACCGTGCCATCTGGCTTAATGGCATCCCACTTTTCCCAAATCGTGGTTGCGCCCTGCTCCACTTCATAGAGCCAGGAGGGGCATTCAGTTTGGAACAGCAATTTATAGGCGATGTCAGAACGGCCGTTCTCGCACAACACATCCAACAAATACGGCACAGACACAAACCCCGTGTCCAACTTATACCCATTTTGGGCGATGAGTTTGACGAGTTGGTGGGTGAGCAACGGCCGTTTCTCCTCCGCCACCGCCCGCGCCTGCAACGCCAACACATACATCCCCTGATAATGATGCAGCGGCAGCTTACCCTCATCATCCACATACTCCGCCGCAAACGCCTCTCGGATTTTACCGTTCAGAGACGAATATCGCTGGTAATCATCTTCTCTGCCCAACACCTGCGCCACCTGCGCCATCAATTCCGTGTTGTAAGCATACGAAGTAGAAGCCGTTATCTCCTTAGTATATTCCGCACCCAGCATGGGACTGCCGTGAACGGCCGTCAAACTCGGCATCAACCAATCGCCAAAATGAAAACCCGTATTCCACAAATATCGCTGCCGTTCACGAGCCTCTGGCGTCAACTCCTCCCCCAGCCGCTCAGGGACACCCATCTCCGCCTCACGCTGCACATAATCCAGCCAGCGCACCATCGTCTCGTAATTCTCAGCCAAAACGCGCTCATCCCCATAAAATTGATACAGCACCCAGGGTACAACCACACACGCATCCCCCCAACCCGCCGACGTATGCTGCCCAGCGTGCAGCGTATCAAACATCTCAATATAGCTCTGCCAATACGGCACAATCACCGGCACTTGCCCATTCTCCCGCTGATCCTTTTGCAAGCTGTACAGCCAGCGCGTAAAAAAAGGATAGACATCCATGTTAAAGCAAGCCGTCGCAATAAAAATCTGGGCATCTCCCGTGAAACCAGCCCGTTCGCGCTGCGGACAATCGGTAGGCAGCGAAGCCATATTGCCCCGTTGGCTCCAATAAATATTCTTCAGCAACTGGTTCAGCCGCTCATCGGAGCAGGCAAAGCTGCCCGAATCACGCATATCAGACACCATCACCAACCCCACAAAATCACCCAGTTGGGGTTCGCCCGGATAACCCGTCAGGCGCACATAACGAAAACCGTGCATGGTAAACAGGGGTTCATACTGCTCCGCGCCACCCCCCTTCGCCACATACACATCCCGCTGGTCTTTGTTACGAGTATGGATTTGGTGCAGGGCATTGCCCTCGGCATCCAGCATCTCAAAATAATCCAACACAATTTCCGTTGGGGCAGCAGCCTGCACCTGCATCCGCATTTTGCCGTTGATGTTTTGCCCAAAATCCACCACCGTTTCGCCTTTGGGTGTGTGCAAAATGGCAACAGGCGCGATCTCTTCCACCACACGCAGCGGCTCACCATAATGCGCCACCAGATTGGCGTAGCCATAATCGGCAATATTCACAGCCTGCCACGCCTGGTCGTCAAAATCTGGTTCATGCCAGTTGCCCAGTTCCAAATTGGCATCATATCGCTCGCCAATGGATAAATCGGAATAGACCAGTGCGCCTGTGGCTGATTTGAAATCGCTGTCGGAGATGATGGTGGTAGAACGGCCGTTTTCATACACCACCTCCAACTGCACCAACAACGCCAACATATCCCCATACAAACAACTACTCCCTGGCAAACCCACCCGCCCACAATACCAGCCATCCCCCAGCACCGCCCCCAAAACATTGGCTCCTGGCTTGATGAGATCAGTCACATCATAGGTCTGATATTGCAAGTAGCTGTCATAAGCCGTCGCTTCGGGCGCAAGTTCCAAATCGCCCACACGCACCCCATTCAGTGTCAACTGATACACGCCATGCGCGGTGGCATAAAGTCTGGCTTTGCTGATGGCATTCTGCGCCACAAAGCCCTTGCGTAAATATTGGCACGGATTGAGCCGAGCATAATCATCCCCTGGCATGGGCGAATTCATGCCAAAGTTTTGGAAGGCGGGAATCGTGGGTTCGGGCTGGGCTGGTTTCTGCTCTGGTTCAATCCATTGGGCTTGCCAATCTGTGGCATGGAGGAGGGCGGTTTCCCAAACGGCCGTTTCACTCCATCCCGTCACCACATCCCCCTCATCCCACACCCGCACCCGCCAAAAATAACGCTGCCGCGACACCAAATCCGCCCCCGCATACACCACAGCCACCGACTGATCCGACAACACCTTGCCCGAATCCCAAACGAACTTCTCCCACTCCTCCGTTATGGACACCTGCACCTGATAAGCCGTCTGCCTCACACCACGCCGATTGGCCGCCAGCTTCCAGCTTAAAGACGGCCGTTTCACATCAATCCCCAAAGGATTTTCAAGGGATTCGCACAGCAGAGAATAGAGAGATACGCGCTCGTTTGTCATTATTTCATCCATCATCATATTCTTGTACGCAAAACAAGAAATGACACAGAGTTACACAGAGATAAGAAAGAGTTTCACAGAGAAAGCGAGAAAAACAACTCTTTTCTTCTCCCTGCTTCTCAGTGTCTTCTCTGTGAGCCTCTGTGTAACGTTTTTGGTTCTGGCTTGTCCAGGTTAAGTTTTATGGGTAACAGCTTCATATTACACAAAAGAGAAAATCTTTGCGCCTTTGCGTGAAACTTCTTGATCTCTATTTCACATAAACAACTGTTTCATTTTCCAGCGACTCAATTGCCGCCGCCAACACCTTTTGCGCTGCCAGCCCTTCCGCCGCCGAGCCATCAATATCGGTCGGAGCCACACCCTCGCTCACCTGCTCCAAAAAGCGGTGAATGCGGCTTTTGAAGGTGTTTTCAAAGGAGTGGAAACCGCCAAAAACAGGGTCGGTATAGACCGTTTTCTCCAAATTACCCGCCGGATAAAGCG
>JAGQGA010000019.1:0-5971 GCA_020432595.1 Anaerolineales bacterium
GGTTATACAGGTGTTGTTAAGCGCTGGGGTTTTGGTGGGGGTTCCAAGACACATGGTCAATCAGACCGTTGGCGTGCTCCCGGTTCCATCAGTGCCGCCTCGGGTACCGGGCACGTATTCAAAGGCAAAAAGATGGCTGGTCGGACGGGCAACGCCCGTAAGACTGTCCAAAATCTAGAAGTGATGCGTATTGATTCCGAACGCAACCTCATTGCTATCAAGGGAGCAGTCCCTGGGGCGAAAGGTGGCTTGGTCATTATTCGCGGAGCTGTCAAGAAAGGTTAGCGGAGGCGTTGTTATGAAAGTCCCAGTTTACAACATGGCTGGTGAGGAAGTAGACAGCGTAGATCTTCCCGCTAGCATTTTTGAAGCAAAAGTTAATAGAGATTTGATGCATCAGGCACTGGTTCGCCAAATGGCGAATGCCCGCTTGGGTACGCACAAGACAAAAGGGCGCTCTGAGGTTAATCGCACGACGCGTAAGATGTATCGTCAGAAAGGCACGGGGAATGCTCGTCATGGTAGCCGCCGCGCCCCGATTTTTGTGGGTGGTGGTGTGGCACATGGCCCCAAACCACGGAGCTATGTTAAAGCAATGCCTCGCAAAATGCGTCGGGCCGCTTTGCGTTCTGCGCTCACGGTAAAAGCTAGCAACAATGATGTTGTTTTGCTCAATGATATGCAGTTCGACTTGCCTAAAACCAAAGAAATGGTTGCAATGATGAGCCGCTTGGTTGGTGGCAACAGTGCTTTGGTTTTGTTGCCTGAACGCAATGCCAACATTGAAAAATCGGCGAATAATTTATCCGATGTAAAAACGTTACGTGCTAATTATTTAAATATTCGAGATTTGCTTGGCTATGACAAAATTGTCATGCCGTTGGCTGCCCTTGAATTGCTTGATAGCTTCCTGAGCATTGAAGAATTTGACGTTGAAGAAGAAGGTCAGGGAGAGGAGGAATAGAAAATGCATTGGCGTGAGATTCTTCGTCGTCCTGTTGTGACGGAAAAGAGCAATTATGCGGCCGACACCCTTAACCAATACACCTTTGTAGTGCACTCGAAGGCAAACAAGATGATGATCAAACAAGCCATCGAGTTGGCTTGGCCGAATGTAACCGTTGCCAAAGTTCGCGTGGCAAATATGCCAGCTAAACGAGGTCGTCGGTTGCGTCGGATTGCCATTCGCAAACCAGCATGGAAGAAGGCGATTGTTACCTTGGCTGGCGACGGCTCTATTGATCTGTTTGAGGGTGTGTAATTGAAGTTATTTTGAGCAGGGATGACGGTTTAATCAGCAATGTGGGTCAGGTTCCCATTGCTAGATTAGCCTAGCGTCCGTCTCTGGAGGAAATATGCCGATTAAAGTATTTAAACCAACTTCTCCAGGTCGCCGCGATATGAGCGGGCAGACTTTTGAGGAAGTGACACGCAGCCGGCCGGAACGGTCATTAACATCTGGTATGCGGAAGCGTGGTGGGCGTAATGCACGCGGCAAGATTACGATTCGTCACCGTGGCGGTGGTCACAAACGCCGTTTCCGCGCCATTGATTTTCGGCGGCGGGATAAGTTTGAGGTTCCGGCACGAGTGGCTTCTATCGAGTACGATCCGAATCGTACTGCCCGTATTGCGCTGCTTGTCTATGCTGATGGGGAAAAACGCTATATCATCGCTCCCATGGGTGTCAATGTTGGCGACACCGTGATGAGCGGGGAGCGCGTTGATATTCGTCCTGGGAATGCCATGCCGCTGCGTAACATCCCAACCGGTACCATGATTCATAATATTGAATATCAGGTTGGTAAAGGAGCGCAGATGGTGCGTTCGGCTGGCACGTCGGCACAGCTCTTAGCCAAAGATCATCCAAAGTATGTGACGGTGCGTTTGCCTTCTGGCGAAGAGCGCTATGTTTTGCGCGACTGTCTGGCCACAATTGGTCAGGTGGGCAATGTGGAACATGGCAATATTAAGCTGGGTAAGGCTGGCCGTAAACGGCATTTAGGTATTCGACCAACGGTTCGCGGTTCGGCAATGAACCCCAATGACCATCCGCATGGTGGTGGTGAGGGTCGTTCTCCTGTGGGTATGGCTGCTCCTAAGACACCTTGGGGTCGGCCGGCGCTGGGTGAACGGACACGGCGTAATAAGGTTACGGATAAGTACATTTTCCGTCGCCGTTCTAAGAAGCGTAGATAGGAGAGTTAGAAAATGGGACGTTCATTAAAGAAAGGACCGTTCGTTGCACCGAAACTGTTGTCGAAGGTTGAAAAACTGAACGATGAGAAGCGTCGCCAGGTTATTCGTACTTGGTCACGCGCTAGTACCATATTTCCGCAGATGGTTGGACATACGATTGCCGTGCATGACGGCCGGCGGCATGTGCCGATTTATATCACTGAGAATATGGTGGGTCACAAGCTAGGTGAGTTTGCCCCTACACGTACATTTCGTGGGCACATTTCAAAATCTGAAAAGAGGGGGCGGCGTTAATCATGGCTGAAGCATTTGAGGTTCGAGCTATTGTTAAGCACATCCCCATTTCACCTCAGAAAGTTCGCTTGGTGGTGAATGCGGTTCGTGGGTTGGATGCTCAGACGGCGCTAGATACACTGCGTTTTATGCCTCAAAAGGCGGCGGAACCCATTTATAAGCTGGTTCAGTCGGCAGTGGCTAATGCTGAAGAGAATTTTGGGCTTGAGATTGATGAGCTGGTTGTCAGTCGGATTTATGCTGACGATGGCCCGCGTCGGCGCAAGGCTCCTTATGGTGGTCGCTTTGCCGGGCGTGGTCGTTTTCGGCCCATTATTCGTCGTTCGTCACACATTACCGTTGTGTTGGCGGAGAAAAACGTAGGTGATTTCTAGGCGGCTGGCGTCGCATGGAGGATTAAATTGGGACGAAAAGTACATCCTATTGGTTTTCGTTTGAAGTCAATCCGCGAATGGAATACGCGCTGGTATGCGGAAGGGTCTCAATATCGGAATCAGCTGCACGAGGATTTTGCCATTCGTGAGATGATTAATAAAGAGATGCCGGCTGCTGGTATCTCGCAGCTTGAGATTGAGCGTTTTCCAAACCAGGTTCAGGTAACGATTCACACGGCCAAGCCGGGTATTGTGATTGGGCGGAAGGGTGCTTCTGTTAAGAATTTGCGTGGTCAACTGCGTGACTTGACCGGAAAGGCGATTAAGCTGGAGGTTGAGGAGATTTCGCAGCCTGATGCTGATGCACGGTTGATTGCTGAGAATATTGCGGGACAGCTCTCGCGTCGTATTTCGCACAGCCGGGCGATGAAGAAAGCAGCACAGCAGGCTATGCGGGCTGGTGTTGAAGGAATTCGCATTGAGGTTAGCGGCCGTTTGGGTGGTGCAGAAATGGCTCGTAATGAAAAACTGTCTGAAGGGCGTGTGCCGCGCAGCACAATTCGGGCTGACCTGGATTATGGGTTTGCGGAAGCGTTGACTACCTTTGGGCAGATTGGCATCAAGGTATGGATCTACAGAGGCGAGATTCTGCCGCAGCGGACAACGACGGAAGTTTACGTCAGCGAATAGTAGACGAACGGAGAGTGTATTATGTTGATGCCAAAACGTGTTAAATATCGTAAGCAGATGCGTGGCCGGATGCGCGGTATGGCAAAGGGCGGCACTGATATTCATCATGGTGAATTTGCGCTACAGGCGTTGGAGCCTGGCTGGATTACCAGTCGTCAGATTGAGGCTGTGCGTCGTGTGATTGTGCGTAATAATAAGCGTCGTGGGAAGGTGTGGATTCGTATTTTCCCGGATAAGCCGGTGACCGCTAAACCTGCGGAAACTCGTATGGGTAAAGGTAAGGGGTCGGTTGACTTTTGGGTTTCTGTTGTGAAGCCGGGGCGTATTATGTTTGAGATTGGGGGCGTCTCTGAGGAAGTGGCTCGTGAGGGTTTGCGTTTGGCAAGTTACAAGTTGCCGATTAAGACGCAGATCGTGACGCGGGAGGATAAGCTCTAATGGCTAAGATCGTTGAATTGCGCGAGATGAGCGATGACAAACTTGATGAGCTTTTGGAGAATGCGCGGGAAGAGATGTTTAATCTGCGCTTCCAAAAGGCTTCGGCTCGTTTGGAGAATTACGCTCGTTTGAAGCATGTGCGCCGTGAAATTGCACAGGTGGAGACGGTTCTTCACATGCGGAGTTTGGCGCGGGATGTGGCGGCAAGTGAGCCACACATTGCGGCTGCTTTGGCTGAGGCTGGTGACTGGCAGGCGAATGTCCGCTTTGTATATGAGGATAGTGCCTGGGAGATTCAGTTTGTTGACGGATCTGGTAGCGCGATTGCTTCAGCCGTTGTGGATCTGAATAAGAAGCAGACTTTTGCAAAGCGTGATCGTGCGATGATGCAACCAGGTGGTAATCTGGTTGTTAGCTATGAGGTTGCGGGGTAGATAGGCGATGAGAGAACAACGTAAGCATTTACGGGGTGTGGTCACGAGCGATAAGATGGATAAAACGGCCGTTGTTGCTGTCACAGCGTCGCGCCGCCATCCAATTTATGGCAAGATCATGCACCTGACGAAAAAATATAAAGTTCACGATGAAAACAATGAGTGTCGTGAAGGTGATTTTGTAGAGATTATTGAGTCTCGCCCGATTAGCCGCCACAAGCGTTTTGCTTTGGTCTCCATTTTGGAGCGAGCCCGTTAAGGAGCTGTTGCGATGATTCAGAGAGAAAGTCGCTTAAATGTTACGGACAATTCCGGGGCGCGTGAAATTTTGGTGATCCAAGTAATGGGTGGTTCCAAGCACCGCTATGGCACAATTGGAGATGTAGTGACGGCTACGGTGAAGAAAGCCGTGCCGAACTCTAACATTAAAAAGGGTTCTGTTGTCAAAGCAGTGATTGTGCGGACGAAGAAGGAATTTAAACGGGAAGATGGCAGCTATATCAGCTTTGATGACAATGCTGCCGTGATTCTTGATCGTGAGGCCAAAAACCCGGTAGGCACCCGTATTTTTGGGCCGGTAGCTCGGGAGCTGCGCGAAAAGGGCTTTAGCCGTATTTTGTCGTTGGCACCTGAATCGCTTTAGGTAGAGGGATTGAACCATGCGTATTAAGGTAAATGATGAAGTTGTTGTGATTGCTGGCAATTACAAGGGCGTGCGTGGTACGGTGCAGCGGGTGTTTCCAAAGGAAAACCGGGTGGTTGTTTCTGGTGTAAATGTGGTAAAGAAGCATCAGAAGCCGCGTCCAACTGGTGGTCGTACTCAGGCACAGGGTGGCATTATTGAGTTTGAGGCTCCTATTCATGCTTCTAATGTGATGCTGATTGACCCAAGCTCTGGTGATCCTACGCGTGTTGGTGTTCGCCGCGATGAAAACGGCCGTCGTATTCGTTTTGCAAAAACTAGCGGCAACGATTTGAAATAAAACAAATTGACCCAAGGTGAGCCAGGAAAATGGCGCGGCTATGTGAAAGCGAAAAGCCGCTAACTAACCTGCCACTTAACTTGGAGGGATAAAATGGCATTTACGCCACCAAAGAAATTATATCAGGACGAGATTGTACCCAAGCTAATGGATGAGTTTGCGTACAAGAGCGTTATGCAGGTGCCGCGAGTTACCAAAGTTGTGGTGAACGTTGGCCTCGGTGAAGCTTTGGACAATGCCAAAGCGGTTGAATTTGCAGTTCGGGATATTACCCAAATTACGGGTCAAAAGCCGGTGGTAACAAAGGCAAAGAAATCAATAGCCGGTTTTAAGTTGCGTGAGGGGCGTTCGATTGGGGTCAAAGTGACCATGCGCGGTGATCGTATGTGGAGCTTTTTAACACGTTTGATTCATGTTGCCCTTCCTCGTACACGTGATTTCCAGGGGATTTCGCCGGATGCCTTTGATGGACGCGGCAATTACACGCTTGGTTTGCGTGAGCAGCTTATTTTCCCGGAAATTAATTATGACCAGATTGATAAAATCCGGGGTATGGAAAT
>JAGQGA010000019.1:6070-9525 GCA_020432595.1 Anaerolineales bacterium
TACGCTTGGTTTGCGTGAGCAGCTTATTTTCCCGGAAATTAATTATGACCAGATTGATAAAATCCGGGGTATGGAAATTAGTATTGTGACGACGGCTCAAACTGATGAGGAAGGTCGCCGTTTGTTGAGCCTGCTGGGCATGCCGTTCCGCCAGGCTGACGGGAATTAGTGGGCTAGGAGAATCGAATGGCTAAAAAATCAATGATTTCACGCGAAGGGAAACGTAAGTATGCTGTACGGATCCGTCATCGCTGTAAATTGTGTGGCCGTCCTCGCGGGTATATTCGTCGGTTTGGCCTTTGTCGGATTTGTTTTCGTGAACAAGCTTTGCGGGGAAATATTCCCGGTGTGGTTAAGGCTAGTTGGTAGAGGTGTGCTATGTCAATGAGTGATCCGATTGCAGATATGTTGACTCGTGTTCGTAATGCTTTGGGCCGCCAACATCCGGTTGTGTCTGTACCACATTCTAAAGTTAAGCAGGCAATTGCTGATGTGTTGAAGGAAGAAGGCTATATTGAAGGGTATGAGGTGCTTCCTGAGAAACCCCATGCTGTGATTCGTATTAACCTGAAATATATTGGTGGTCGTCGTGATCGCCAATCGGTTATTACAGATTTGCAGCGTGTAAGTCGCCCTGGTCGTCGTATTTATGCGGCCAAGGATGATATTCCATGGGTTTTGAGTGGGATGGGCATTTCGATCTTGACGACTTCAAAAGGTGTGATGACTGGCCAAAAGGCACGCCGTTTGGGTGTTGGTGGCGAAGTCATTTGTAAGGTTTGGTAGGGGATTTGTTATGTCTAGAATTGGAAAAGCACCGATTACTATTCCCAAGGGTGTTACGGTGGATGTGAGGGGAACGGCCGTTACTGTTAATGGCCCTAAAGGTACACTAACCCAAGCATTCAACCCTGCCATGTCGCTAGAGTTAGAAGATGGCCTTTTAACTGTTAAGCGCCCTACGGATTCGCGCCAGCACCGTTCGCTCCACGGGTTAACCCGCGCACTCATTAACAATATGGTCGTGGGCGTGAGTGATGGATTCAAGAAAACCATGGAGATTGAAGGTGTTGGGTATCGTGCCGAGATGTCGGGTCAAGATCTCATCCTGAACGTAGGTTACTCGCACCCCATTACCTTTGCCCCTGAAAATGGTATCGAATTCACTGTTGAAAACCGTGGTAAAACACTAATCGTATCAGGGGCTGACAAACAGATTGTGGGTGAAGTTTGCGCCAGAATTCGCAAAACCCGCCCCCCTGAACCTTATAAAGGTAAAGGGATTCGTTATAACAATGAAGTCATCCGGCGCAAAGCTGGTAAGGCTGGTAAAGTATAAAGGTGTAAAAATGGCTGTTAAAACGAAAATTGCACGGAAGCGACGCCACAAGCGGATTCGCATGAATCTTAGTGGCACACCTGAACGCCCACGCCTGAGTGTCTTTCGCAGTCTGAAGCACATTTATGCTCAGGTAATTGATGATGCTGCTGGTCATACCCTTGCATCAGCATCAACATTAGATAATAGCTTGGTTGCAGAGCTTGAAGGCAAGACGAAAAGGCAGCAAGCTGAAATAATTGGCAAAACAGTTGCCCAAAAAGCATTAGATGCTGGTGTTGAGCAAGTTGTGTTTGATCGTGGTGGTTACCTCTATCACGGCCGTATCCAAGCATTAGCAGATGGTGCGCGTGCAGGCGGGCTCAAGTTCTAGGAGAGTTAGGAGAATATAATGGGTCAAAGACGACAAAACTTCCAAACGGCCAACGAATTAGATGAGCGCATCATTGATATTACTCGTGTTGCCAAAGTTGTTAAAGGCGGTCGTCGGTTTGCTTTTCGGGTGACCGTTGTAGTTGGTGATAACAAAGGGCGCATTGGTGTTGGCATCGGGAAGGCACGTTCGGTACCAGACGCTATTCGTAAAGCTGTTGAAGCTGCTCGTAAAGAAATGGAATCGGTGTCCATGGTTGGCACAACCGTGCCGCATGAGATTGTTGGGCGTCATGGAGCCGCACGTGTTATGCTCAAACCAGCAGCACCAGGTACAGGTGTGATTGCTGGTGGTGGTGTACGTGCTGTAGTTGAAGCTGCTGGCTATAGCGATATCCTATCCAAATCATTAGGGAGTAAGAATGTACTCAATGTGATTATGGCAACAATGGATGCGTTGCGTCGGTTGAAAATGGTGCAAGATGTAGCCGCAAGCCGTGGTAAGGATCCAAAAGATATTGCGCCGTTTTGGAGTCGAAACTAATGGCAAAGTTAGAAATAACGTATACGAAAAGCGTGATTGGGTATAAACAAAACCAAAAAGACACAGTTCGTGCACTTGGTTTGCGTAAACTGAATCAAACTGTAATTCAAGACGACACCCCTGTAATTCGGGGAATGATACATAAAGTAAGTCATTTAGTAAGCGTGAAAGAGGTAAATTAACATGAAATTGCACGATCTGCGTCCAAATTCAGGGGCAAAAAAGAAGCGCAAGCGAGTAGGTCGTGGTATCGCTGCTGGGCAGGGTAAGACTGCCGGCCGTGGTACTAAAGGTCAAGGCGCACGTAGTGGTGGTGGCAAGGGCATTTATTTTGAGGGCGGTCAGTTGCCCTTGGCGCGTCGTTTGCCATATAAACGTGGCTTCACGAATATTCGCAAGATCTATTACAAACCAGTGAATCTGGGGACTTTAGCCGAATTTGATTTTGAAGGTGCGACTGTCACACCTGAATTAATGGCTCAAATTGGTTTGCTGAAGAAACCAACCGACCCGGTTGTTGTTCTAGGTGATGGTGAATTAGCTGGCCCGTTAACTGTGCAGGCTCACCGCTTTTCTGCTTCTGCAAAAGAAAAGATTGAAGCATCTGGTGGTACGGCTGAACTGCTTCCATACGAAAAATAATCCTCGATTATGATGAGGGTTGCGAGAGAACGAACCGAATCGTTGTAGGTATTGCCACTATACTATGTGGATGCAACCAAACTATAGAACTCTTGCCGAAACTGGAGGCATATTATGATTGAATCTGTACGCGCCGCGTTTTCTTTGCCAGATCTGCGTAAGCGCATCCTTTTTACAGTGGGTATGCTAGTTATCTACCGATTGCTGGCAAATATTCCTGTACCGGGCGTTAACTTGCAGGCTTGGCAAGCCTTTACAAACCAAGATAGCGGTAACACGGTTATAAACTTTCTGGATTTGCTATCAGGTGGTGCAGTACGCAACTTTTCTGTAATGGCGATGGGTGTGTACCCGTACATTACAGCATCCATTATCATTCAGCTTTTAACGCCAATCATACCGCAATTGGAGGAGTTATCTTCTGAAGGCGAGTCCGGGCGTAATAAGGTCAATAAAATAACCTACTATTTAACTGTTCCCTTGGCATTGGTTCAGGCTGTGGGCCAAATCAATATCGTGGGGTCGAGTTTAGGTGGTGCTGGTTTAGCGGGTATTATG
>JAGQGA010000019.1:9622-22954 GCA_020432595.1 Anaerolineales bacterium
CCCTGGCATTGGTTCAGGCTGTGGGCCAAATCAATATCGTGGGGTCGAGTTTAGGTGGTGCTGGTTTAGCGGGTATTATGCCCAATTTTGGCTTTACGGCTGAACTGCTTTTGCCAACTTTGACAACTTTGTTTGCTATGGTTGGCGGGACGATGACCGCTATCTGGATTGGTGAACGAATTACTGAGGAAGGCATTGGGCAGGGTATATCGCTTATCATCTTTGGTGGTATTGTTGCGCGCATTTTGCCAAATACGGCTCGTCTGTTTGCCTTAGAAGACACGACTGCTCGGGTGTTTTCCATTGCTGCCTTTTTGGCTTTGACGGTTTTTACCGTGTTAGTAATTGTCATTATTCAGGAAGGTCAACGGCGTATTCCTGTTCAGTATGGCCGACGGGTGCGTGGGCGGAAGGTATACCAAGGGCAAAGTAGTTTTGTGCCGCTCAAAGTGAATACGGCCGGCATGATTCCAATTATCTTTGCTCAGTCAATTCTTACATTCCCGCCTTTGTTAGCAAGCTTTTTTGTTAACCCAAACAATAGCGATGGTGGCATCTTTAGCACTATCATGACCGCAATTGCGAGTTTTGGAACCCAGCAGAATCCAGAAATTGCTCCAGGTTCGTTTTTTGCTTACTGGTTTGTGTATTTTGTTCTGGTGGTAGCCTTTACGTTTTTCTATACAGACGTGATGGTGCGCCAACAAAATTTGCCACAAACTTTACAACGACAGGGTGGGTTTATCCCTGGTATTCGTCCTGGTAAACGTACTGAAACATATATTATGTCTGTCGTGCGTCGCATTACAACGGCAGGTGCCATCTTTTTGGGGCTTGTGGCTATCTTGCCAGGTATTATGTCATTGCTAGGCGTTATCTTGCGTATTGATGGCATTGAGCAGAGTGCTTTAGTAATCAATGGTTCTGGGTTAATCATTGTGGTTGGTGTAGTGATTGATACAATGCGGCAGCTTGAAGCACAACTATTGATGCGGCATTACGAAGGATTTATTCGGTAAGAAAGATGTATTTGGTTTTGTTGGGGCCGCCTGGGGCTGGCAAAGGTACTCAGGCAAAACGTTTGCAAATGGCACTTAGCATTCCGCAAATTTCTACAGGTGATTTGTTTCGGCACCATCTGAAGAATGCGACGGAGTTAGGGCAATTGGCACAAGGATATATGGATCGTGGCGAGCTTGTACCAGACGAAGTGACAATTGGTATGGTACGGGATCGCTTGGGTCAACCGGATTGTGCAAACGGTGCCATTTTTGATGGGTTTCCTCGAAATATTAACCAGGCACGGGCTTTAGATACTTTGTTGGCTGAAATGGATAAGGGTATCCAAATAGTACCCTCTATTTATGTCCCTCGTGATGTTCTTATTGAGCGTTTGTTGAAACGGGCTCAGATTGAGGGACGGGCTGATGATAATGAAGAAACGATCCGTACGCGGATGCATGTTTACGAGGAGCAAACGAAGCCATTGCTTGATTTCTATAGTGCAATAGGCCTTGTAGTGGAAATAGATGGAAACCAATCTGTTGATGAAGTGCAACGGGATTTGGTTGCGGCTGTAACAGCAGCATCATAAGCATTTTAGCAAGTTTCTTTGTACTTGCCTACTAGGTTTCTGTGAAGCTGCCGGTTTTTTTGCTAAAATTCAAGATGGCAAAGACCGTATAGGAGCAGATGTCATGAAAGTATCATCTTCAGTAAAGCGGCGTTGTCCAAAATGCAAGATTATTAAGCGCCGTGGTGTGGTGCGTGTGATTTGTGTAGACCCAAATCATAAGCAACGTCAAGGTTAGAGAAAAATAAAAGCAATAATGCTTTTGTTTTGTAAACGGAGGAAACATGGCTCGTATCGCTGGTGTTGACATTCCTCGCAACAAGCGGGTCGAGATTAGCCTCACTTATATCTTTGGTATTGGGAAAGCAACTAGTCAGAAAATTTTGACTGAGGCTGAGATTAATCCTGATACACGTGTTCAAGATTTGTCGGAAGCCGATGTGACGCGGTTGCGGCAGATTATTGACAAAGATTATATGGTTGAGGGTGATTTGCGACGCGAAGTTGGGATGAATATTAAGCGCCTGTCAGAAATTGGTTGCTATCGTGGTTTGCGTCATCGTCGCCATTTGCCTGTTCATGGGCAGCGCACGAAAACAAATGCACGTACCCGTAAGGGGCCAAAGAAGACGGTTGCTGGGCGTGGTCGTCGCAAGGGCAAGTAGTAGTTATTTTGATTCTTGTTGCATGACGTTGTGCGGCAGGGGCAGTTGATATTTTATCAGGAGTAAGAATGGGACGTAGAAGAAGACAGGCGCAGATTCGGAAGAAGCCAAAGCGGATGGTGCCGCGTGGTCAAGTCCATATCTATGCTACGTTTAATAATACGATTGTGACCTTGACTGATGATAAGGGTAATACGCTTGCTTGGGCGAGTGCTGGTAGTGCTGGTTTTAAGGGATCGCGTAAGAGCACACCATATGCTGCTGGCTTGGCTAGCCAAAATGCAATTCGTGTTGCCCAGGATTATGGGATGCAAGAGGTGGAGATTATTGTGAAAGGGCCTGGTCCTGGTCGAGAGTCGGCGATTCGTCGTGTTTCGTCGGCTGGGCTGAGGGTTACGGCCATTAATGATATTACACCTGTTCCACATAATGGGTGTCGTCCGCCAAAGAAACGGCGTGTATAATTTATAGTCGTTTTATTATCAAGCTTTATTTATTTGAGAGGGAAGACGGGTTGCCAAGCCTGTAAACCTCTTGAAATATCCTGAATAAGGAGGTCTGTAAGTTGGCACGATATACAGGTCCTGTGTGTAAGCTTTGTCGCCGTGAGGGTGAAAAGCTGTTTTTGAAGGGGTCGCGTTGTTTGACTCCGAAATGTTCTTATGAACGGCGTTCTTATCCGCCGGGGCAGCATGGCCGCGAAAATCAGTTTCGGCGTGGTCGCGCATCTGACTATTTATTGCAGCTTCGTGAAAAGCAGAAGGCTCGGCGTATTTATGGGGTGTTGGAGCGCCAGTTTTCTCGGTATTTTAAGCGAGCCTCGCAGCAGGTTGGTTTGACGGGTACGAATTTGCTGGTTTTGCTGGAGCGTCGTTTGGATAATGTGGTGTACCGAATGGGCATCGCGGATTCTCGGGCGCAGGCGCGGCAATTGGTTCAGCATGGTCATATTATGATTAACGGCCGTAAAACCAACGTCCCTTCTGCTCTGGTTTCGTCTGGCGATACAATTTCGATTCGCCCTGAAAGTACACGTCGCAATTATTTCCGGCAGCTTCGCCAGGATTTAGATGATCGACGTGTACCACGTTGGCTTTCTATCAGCGCAGCGAGCTTGTCCGGCAGCGTGTTAGATTTGCCTAAACGTGATGATATTGATGTATCGTTGAATGAGCAGTTGATTGTTGAGTACTACTCCCGCTAGTTAATTAAGCTGTTATGGCTGTTAGCTAATTGGTTGAACTGTACAGGGAGGTATTGCATTGGCTATCAGTAATTTAGTCTTGCCGAAAATTGAAAGCACGGCGATGACCCAGGAATACGGCCGTTTTGTCCTTTCACCATTGGAAAGAGGATATGGTACAACACTGGGTAATGCGTTACGTCGTGTATTGTTGTCTTCTTTACCCGGAGCTGCGATTACATCTATTCGTGTGACGGATGTTCCTCATGAGTTTGCGGCCGTTCCTCACGTTCGCGAGGATATGATGCAGCTCATTCTCAATATCAAGCAGCTGCGTTTACAACTTTATAACACCGACACCGCTCGGCTGCGTTTAGAGGTGCATGGCGCGGGAACAGTCACCGCCGCTGATATTCAAACACCGCCAGAAGTAGAAATCATTAACCCTGATCTGTATCTGTTTACAGTAAACTCAGACGACGCATTTCTTGAAATTGAAATGACGGCTGAGACAGGGCGTGGGTATTCGCCAGCCGAAGAGCGTGGGCGTTTACCAATTGGCGAACTGCCTGTAGACGCTATTTTTAGCCCTATTCGCCGGGTTAGCTATGATGTGGAAAAAACCCGCGTAGGCCAGATTGCCGATTATGACCGTACCGTATTGCAAATTTGGACAGATGGTACTATTAAGCCAGAAGAGTCCTTGGCTCAATCTGCTCAAATCTTGATGCAATATCTGCGTCCTATTGCTGGCGTCAGCGAAGAAACCTTCATGCCCGTTGAGGAAGAAGAGGAAGAAGAAACAATTCCCAATGAGATTTATGACACGCCTATCGAACAGCTTGATCTGAGCGTTCGCGTGTTTAACTCGCTCAAGCGGACAGGTATTACGAAAGTTGGTGAAATGTTGGAGATGTTGGAGCGCGGCGAAGAAACTATGCTGGCAATTCGGAACTTCGGTGAGAAGTCACTCGATGAGCTTAAACAGCAACTTCGTTCCAAGGGCTTCATGATTGAGTAATTGGCTCTTGTTGCCAACATCGTGCGTACGAGGATAAGAACATGCGTCATAAAGTTCATGGGCGTAAATTAAATCGAGATACCGGCCACCGTAAAGCCCTTATACGAAATATGGTGGCCGACCTTTTGTGTCACGAACAAATTATCACAACAGAGGCGAAAGCCCGGACAATCCGACCCGTTGCTGAGAAAATGATAACTCTGGCAAAACGTGGTCGGGTAAAAGGCAGCGAAGACGTAGCTAATGAAGTCCATGCCCGTCGGTTGGCGGCATCGCGTTTGCCTAAAACTCGGATGATTGAGGATGAGGATGGGTATATTCAAGAGGTTGACGTGGTTCGTCATCTGTTTGATGAAATTGCCCCACGTTACACGGATCGTCCCGGTGGATATACTCGTTTGTTAAAAATGGGCAAGCGGCCCGGTGATAATGCTGACATGGCTGTGCTGATGTTGGTTGGGGATGAGTAAAGCCTTTCGGGCTGTCATTGCCTATGACGGAACGGCCTATTATGGGTTTCAACGTCAACGAGAGGGGCAACCAACCATACAAAGTGAACTAGAGCGCGTTCTTCACTTAATTGTTCGAGAGCCGGTAACGATTGTAGGTGCCGGCCGAACAGACAGAGGGGTTCACGCTCTAGGGCAGGTTATAACCTTTAACATCTTTTGGCAGCACGGTGAGAATGCTCTGTTGCGGGCATTAAACGCAAATTTGCCGGAAGATATAGCAGTTTTACAATTAGAGGCATGGTTTCCCGCTTGCGGGTGGGAACCTACCTTTCATCCTAGATACGATGCACGCCGCCGTACATACGAGTACCAGATTTTAAACGTGGCTGTGCGGAACCCGTTGGATCGCAACCGAAGTTGGCATATTAGGCAGTCGCTTGATATGGAATTAATGAACAAGGCAGCCAAGGCTTTAGTTGGCGTTCAGGATTTTGCAACATTTGGACAGCCACCAAAGGGTACAAACACAGTCCGTGAGGTTTTTGTGGCAGAGTGGGTACGGCATCATGAACGTTTGACGTTTCTGATTCAAGCAAATGCGTTTTTGCAGCGCATGGTGCGGAGTGTAGTAGGGAGTTTGAAGATGGTAGGCGTGGGTGACTGGTCTGTGGCGGATTTTGTGGCAGCGCTGCAAGCGTGTGACCGCAGTCGCTCGGCAATGGTTGCCCCGGCACATGGTCTCTACTTGGTTTCTGTTGAATATTGATGATTTTGTCTCTGGATTGGGAGAATTTGGTATGAAAACCTTTGTCACAAAACCGGCTGAGGTAGATCGCAGTTGGTATGTTGTTGATGCCGAGGGGCAAACTTTGGGGCGGTTGGCCTCAAAAATTGCTGCTGTTTTGCGCGGCAAGCATAAGCCGATTTATAGTCCGTCTGTGGATTGCGGTGATTACGTGATTGTGTTGAATGCGGACAAGATTCACGTGACAGGGCGGCGGATGGAGCAGAAGCGGTATTATCGCCATTCGGGGTATCCGGGTGGGTTGACGGAAATTAGCTTGCGCGATCAGCTACAGCAATATCCTGTGCGTCCGATTGAAGCGGCCGTGAAAGGGATGTTGCCGAAGAATAAGCTGGGGCGTAAGATGTTTAAGAAGCTCAAGGTTTATGCTGGGTCGGAGCATCCGCATGAGGCGCAGCAGCCAGTTGAGATGAAGATTTAGGAGAGGCGGATGTCTGAACAGAGAAAATATTACGAAGGCGTTGGTCGTCGGAAGCGTTCATCGGCACGGGTTCGCATTTATATGGACGGTGATAGCAGCGGTTCCTTTACCGTGAACGGAAAGGATGTGGCTGACTTTTTCTCGCGCTATGGTGATGTGCAGACGTTGCGTGGTCCGTTGGATGACACAAGCTTGACCAGTAAGGCAGACGTGACTGTTGTGGTACAGGGCGGTGGCGTTACAGGGCAGACGAGTGCTGTGCGGTTGGGTCTAGCGCGTGCACTGGTGAAGTATGATGAAAATCTGCGCGGCCAGCTTCGTGGACACGGCCATTTGACGCGGGATTCGCGCATTAAGGAACGCAAGAAGCCAGGTTTGAAACGGGCGCGTAAGGCTCCAACCTATACCAAGCGTTAGGTTTGGATGATTAGGTGGAAACGTGTGGATGCACGTTTTCGCTTTAGCATGATGCAATTTTGGCGAGCTAATCGGCTCGCCTTTTTTGCGTTGGGGTAATGGAGGTGACGTAATGAGCATTACGGTGGTGGGCTTGGGGCCGGGCAACGGCCGTTTATTGACCCGTGAAGCATGGGACATCTTATCAACAGCGCAGCGCGTCTATCTGCGGACGGCGCGGCATCCAACTGTGGCTGATTTGCCCACACAGGTGGAGCGGGTGAGTTTTGACCATGTGTATGAAACGGCCGTTAAATTCGACGACGTGTATGCCCACATTGTGGCCGAACTACTGGCGTTGGGGCAAAGCGACGACATCATCTATGCCGTACCGGGGCATCCCTACATGGCTGAGTCTACGGTGACGGCACTGGTTGTGGCGGCCAAAGAGGCTGGGGTGGCGGTGCGGATTGTGGATGGTTTGAGCTTTGTGGAGCCGATGTTAACGGCCGTTGGTGTGGACGGCTTGGACGGGGTACAACTTTATGATGCTATTGCTCTTACGAATTACCATTACCCGCCGCTGAACCCGGATGCGCCGGTGCTGCTGGGACAGGTTTACAGTCGGCTGTTGGCGGGGGAGTTGAAGCTGGTGTTAACGGCCGTTTATCCCGAAGACCACACGGTGCAGCTCGTCCACGCCGTAGGCACCGAGGCGGCGCAGGTGGAAACCATTCCGCTTTATCAGCTTGACCACAGCAGCCAAATCAACCATTTAACCAGCCTCTACATTCCGCCGCTGCCGCGCAAGGGGTCGCTGATGACCCTGGCCGAGACGGTGGCGACGCTGCGAAGCCCAGAGGGATGCCCCTGGGATCAGGAGCAAACGCCGCAAAGCTTGCGCGGGGATTTGTTGGGCGAGGTGGCGGAGGTGCTGGAGGCGCTGGACGCTGATGACCCAGAAAATTTGTGCGAGGAGCTGGGGGATGTGTTTTACCATCTGATGATGCAGGCGCAGATGGCTTCTGAAAACGGGGATTTTACGCTGACGGAAGTGGTGGCGGGGATTGAGGAGAAGCTGAAGCGGCGGCATCCGCACGTTTGGGGAGATTGGCAGGTGGCGGATTCAGCGGAGGTGGTGCGGAATTGGGAGGCGATTAAGCAGGAGGAGAAGGCGGGGCGGGGGGAAACGGCCGTTTCCATTCTCGATAAAGTGCCGCAATCGCTGCCTGCCCTATCCCGCGCCCAGGCGATTCAGGCGCGAGCGCGGAAGGATGCTGGGTTTGATTGGCCTGATGTGGATGGGGTGTGGGGGAAGTTGGCAGAGGAAGTGGCCGAACTGCGGGCGGCGGCAACCGAAGCTGAGCAGCAGGCGGAATTGGGCGACCTGCTGTTTACGGTGGTGAACCTGGCGCGGTGGCTGGGGGTAGAGGCGGAAACGGCTTTGCGAGAGGCAACGCTGCGATTTAACGGCCGTTTTCGCCACGTCGAACAGCTTGTAGCCGAGCGTGGGTTAGATTGGCGAAAGTTAGACTTGGCGGCGTTGGATGGTCTGTGGGCGGAGGCGAAAGAACGGCACTAGGCTGTGCTACCCACATCTTTACGGTGGCGGTGTTCCAATCGTGGGAACGGGCCACGGGGTAGCTGTGACGCAAGGTTGCCCCATAGCTTGAAGTGGAACAGGGGTAGGGTAAGGCGGGATAGTTTGTGATGCTTCTGGAGTAGCCGTGGGGCAGACAGTTCGGTCGTTTTGGTGCTGGATGATGGGTAAATAGCTGCATGGATTAAAGGAGGTAGAGGAAGGTGTGGGCGTTAATTGAGCTATAGTCAACGGAGCGGGCGTAGGCGGCGGCGATTGCGTTTCTGTTGCTGTGGGTGTAGGACAGTTCGGGGAGCCGGAAAGGTCATCACGGCTGCCCGCTTTAACCATATGTATTGTGTTTTGTTTGACGATGAGAAGTGAGCTAACGGACAAAAGAACCAATATGAGAATCAGTATCCAATTTTTGGATCGCATATATCCCCCGTTTGTTAAGCTGACCATTTAACTTGACGTATCGGATAGGATATGGATAAGTTAGCTTTTGTCAAGCCTGTTTTGCTGTGTAGTATCTAAGCGAGCCGCACAAAATTCCCCATTCTAGGGGGCTTGGGCTATAATCTGACTGATTTTGGCAGCCAAATGGATTAGGAGTTGTTGTGGGCGTAACGGCCGTTTTTCAAATCATCGTCTATATTTTATTGGCACTTATTTTGCTAGGGACGCTTGCTTTTCTGGGGCGAGCCTGGCGGGCGCGGTCAGAGACGGCGCGTGCACCCTATGGTGTGGGGCATTTGGAGTCGCGGCAGACGGCGCGGCGCAATTTGTTGTGGGGCTTTTTGCTGTTGGTCGGGGGCTTTTTGTGCGTCGGCTCCTTTTTGCTGGGGTCACAAATTGCGGCACTGCTGCCGCAGGAGCCAACGGCCGTTCCTCCCATCCCCACGGTGCCTTTGCCGACGGCGACTGAACCCGCTGCAATTGTGGTGCCTACGGAAACGGCCGTTCCTGCCACGCTGCCCAACCCTACCGAAACGGTGCCGCTTGTCACTGACACACCTGAGCCATTGCCCACGGAAACGGCCGTTCCTGCCCCCACTACCGCCACCGTCAACAGCGGCGTGGGCGTTTGGCTCCGTTCTGTCCCCGGCACGGCCAGCGATCAGCTAGAATATCTGGTAGATGGCACCATCCTCACCCTGCTTGACAGCCAACAAACGGCCGACGACCTTGTTTGGCAGCAAGTAACCGCCCCCAGTGGGACGGCCGGCTGGGTTGCACTTGACTTTATCGTGATTAATCAGCCGTAAGTCAGACTCCGTGCCTAGCAGCCTGTCGGGGAAGCCAAAATAGGACGCGGACAAACACGGACGAACGCGGATTCGACCCGATTTTAGCCGTTAAACGCCCCCAAATCAGGAAAATCTGCGTCCCAAAATTCTTTTTCCGATAAGCGACTAGTGACCTTCCCGCCAACTCCGCACCGTCTCATCATATTGTGGCGACTGGTGGCGAAAATAGGTGTCGTATAGCTCGGCGTAATGTCCCCTAGATTCCATCAGATGTTGATGGCTGCCCTGCTCAATAATCCGTCCCTTTTGCAGCACAATAATGCGATCCGCTGCCCGCACCGTGGAAAGGCGGTGGGCAATGATAATGGCCGTGCTGTTTGCCATGATGAGGTTGAGCGCCTCCTGAATTTGCGATTCGGTGAAGGGGTCTACGCTGGCGGTGGCTTCATCGAGGATGAAGATGCGCGGCGCTTGCAGCAGCACCCGCGTCAGTGCCACAAGCTGCCGCTGCCCCATGGAAAGGCGGCTGCCCCGTTCCCCCACTTCGCTATGCAGCCCGTCGGGCAGCGTTTCCAGCCATTCGCCATCGCCAATGCGGTTGGCAATGGCGGCGATTTCGGCATCGGTGGCTTCCGGCCGACCGTAGCGAATATTATCGGCCACGGTTCCGGCAAACAAAAACGGCACCTGCGAAACAATGCCCAATTGGCGACGAAATGTTACCAGGTCGAGGGTGCGAATATCCTGACTATCAAGCAAAATTTCCCCTTCCTGGAACTCATAAAAACGGGCAATGAGCTTGATGATGCTGGATTTGCCAGCCCCAGTGTGGCCGACCAAGGCCACGCTTTCGCCCGGTTTTATGTGGAGCGAGAAGCCATTTAGCACCTGTTCCTGGGGTGAATAGCGGAAATAGACTTCTTGGAACTGGATGTCGCCGTGGAGTTTGGGGGTGGAAACGGCCGTTTTTTGTACCACCACCGGCTCCACATCAATCAGCGCAAACACCCGCTCCGTGGCCGACAAACCAGCCTGGAACTGGCTCCAAAACGCCGCCAAATTCGATACGGGGAACCAAAACCGATCCACCGTTGCCACAAATAAATACCATGATGCGACTGTAATCACCCCGCTGACGGCACTGCGTCCGCCAAAATAGATCAAAATGGCGGTGGCGAACCCCGATAGAATATTCAAGGTTGGGAAGATATTGGCAACAATAAAACCACGCCGGACGTTGATGGTGTAGGCTTGCCCGTTGACCGCCTTGAACTCATCATAAATGGCCTGCTCCTGGCGGAAATTTTTCGCCACCCGAATCCCCGTCACGGCTTCCTGAATCGCCTTGTTGACCTCGCCCAGCGCCCGCGACCCCTGCTGCGTCACGCGCCGCGCCACGTTGCGGAAGCTAAGGGCAACCATAATCACAAATGGAGCCATGACCAGCACCAGCAGGGTCAGTCGCCACTCGATGGTAAAAAGAGTGATAATCAAAATCAGCGCCACGGCCAACTGGTTAATGATGTCGGTGCTGAGAATGGCAACCTCGCCAAACTCCTGCGTGTCGCTGGTGATGCGGCTGACAATGCGCCCGGTGCTGTATTGGTCGTAAAACGACATGTCTTGTTTGGCTGCGGCAGCAAAGACATCGTTACGCATAGCCATGATGACATCAGCAATGACTTCGGTGGTCAGTTGGCGGCGTATCCAGTTCAGCACCCATACGCTCACGCCAATGGCAAAGGCAATGCCAACCAAAATGAGCCGCAGACGCTCGGTGCCGCTGTGGGTCATGGCATCAACCCCCCTGGAAACGACGATGGGGAGGGTGGCAGAAGCGGCTGACATCAAAAAGACTGTCAGGATGATGATCCACCCTTTGATGCGGTGAGGGTAAAAGTAGCTGAGAATGCGCTGGACAAGCTGTTTGTCGGTGTATTGCCGGTCATATTTTTCGGCCTGTAGGCCACGTGTTAGAGCTGCCATAAGATTGTTAGAGGATGCGCTTGCCCAAGAGGGAGGCGGCAAGCTGGACGGCAAGTTTGCCAGTCATATTCCGGTCGTCGAGAATGGGGTTGACTTCTACAATGTCCATGGAGCGGACGCGCTGGCTTTCGCCCAAAATCTCCATGAGTAGATGGGCTTCGCGGTAAGAGAGGCCACCGGGAACGGGGGTGCCAACACCGGGGGCTTCGGCCGGGTCGAGGCTGTCCATGTCGAGGCTGACGTGGATGCGGGGCAGATGGCGCAGTCGGTCAAGCGCTTGCCGGGCGATGGCGGCCATGCCGAGTTCGTCTACGTGGCGCATGGTGAAAACGCTGATGCCGCTGTGGGCTAATCGGTCTCGCTCCTGGTCATCGAGGTCGCGGATGCCGATTTGGACGATTTGGGCGGGCTGGACTTTGGCCCCTTCGTAGCCGATGTTGACCAGTTCGCTGTCCCCTTCACCAATGAGGGCGGCGACGGGCATACCGTGGATGTTGCCGCTGGGGGAGGTGTCGCGGGTGTTGAAGTCGCCGTGGGCATCTACCCAGATCACGCCGACTGGTTCTTGCTGGGCGGCGGCGGCGACGGTGCCGATGCTGATGCTGTGGTCGCCACCGAGAAAGAGGGCGAAATCGCCGGCCTGGACGCATTGGCTGGCGATTTCGTAGATTTGTTGACAAACGGCCGTTACCGCCTTCAACCGCCTCCCCGTCCCCACCGCCACATGCTCCTCCGGATTCGGCACCGGCACATTCCCCTCATCAAATACCGTATGACCCAGCCGTTCCAGCACTGCCTTTAGGCTGGCATAGCGTACCGCACTAGGCCCCATATCAACCCCACGCCGATTTTGCCCCAAATCCATCGGGACTCCAATAATGCGAATCGTATGTTTCTGCATGGGGGTATTGTGGCCGATTCTGGTGAAAGTGACAACATTGGCACTGTTTACACGATGTATTTAGATTGGGTCAAGCTGCCGAGATTGACCCAATCTTGATCAACGCCTTTTATTAGAGGTTGGGCAACAAATCTGCAAAAATGCCCAGCAGCCCAATGCCGATGAGCAGAATGCCCGATAGTCGGGTTAGCAGCTTGTAATTTTGCGTCATCCAGCGCGTAAAACGCTTTTGGAAGGTGGTGGCAATGAAGGGCAGCAGCACCAGCGGCCAACCAAACCCCAACCCAAAAGCAAAAAAGTAGGCAAAACTGCCCGATAAATTGGCAAAACTGCCCGCTCCCAGCAGGAAGGCACTGACAATTAGGGGACCGGTGCAGGGCAGCGTCATAGGCCCAAGCAGCAGACCATAGACAAAGGCAGCCGCATACGGGTTTTGCAGGGTGGGCGATTGCGAAACGGTGAGGCGGTTAAATGGATTCCAGCCAAACAGCATCAGCAGCCCCATGACAATGACGATGCCATAGATGATAGGCAGCAGAATGGGCAAAATCTTGTCGAATGATTGTTGGAGCAGGTAGAGCAACAGCCCAACAACGGTCATGAGGGTGAGAACCCCCAGCAAAACCAGCAGCCCCAGCCACTTGGTGGCACGCTGGGCGCGTTCGTTTTGCGCGTTTCCAGCCAAAAAGGCGATGAGACCAGGGTAGAGGGGTAGCACACAGACGTTGGTAAGAATGGCGCTGTTACCGAGGAGGAAAGCTTGGAGTAGTTCGCTCATGGTGGGGAATTGGGGATTGGAGATTAGAGATTAGAGATTGAAGCTGGTCAATCTCTAATCTCTAATCTCTCTTGATTAACCTTGCAAACGGCCGATAATTTCCTCAGGTGTTTCAAACCCGGTAACCAGTTCACCCGCCGTGCCATCGGGCGCAATGATGAAATGGGGAGTCGAGGGCGGGTTGGCAATGGTGCGGCCAAACTGGTCGGCCAGCGACTGCAGCATTTCGGGGGTGGCGACGGCAAACGGCCAGTCAAAACCGGTGTTGGTGACATATTCAGCCAGGGTAGCGTTGTCAATGTTGGTTTCCACGCTGATGCCA
>JAGQGA010000001.1:0-12031 GCA_020432595.1 Anaerolineales bacterium
CAGGCGTGCTTAACCTGTGGTTTTTTCCTGCCTCCTCACCGAGTCACCACCAGCCACGCGCAATGCTGCCCGTGGCTTTTTTATTTCCCCCTGTTCGTCAATTTCATTGGGAAAATGCCATCTGTGAGAGGAAACGGCCGTTATTCCCGCCGTCGCCTAACACAACCAAGCACCACCAAGCCACGGGTATTGTTTACTCGTGGCTTTTTTGTTGCTGGCTTTTATTTGTAGGGCAATGTTGCAAAATTACCCTACCCCAAACCGACCTTGAAAAGACAAACTTTCGATCTCGACACGTTAGACAACTACGATTATGACAACCACGACCGCACTGCCCATCGGCAGCACGGCAACCGCAAACGCAAAAAAGAGAAGCAAGATCGCAAACTGGTTGTGGCTAACCTCACCGACCTACAGGATAGCATCACCGACTGGGTACCAAGCTACTGCGCCCCGCTAGACCCCAAACACCATGAACGGCAGTGGGTCATTGACTCCATCGGCCCCTTTTACCGCGACAACATCGTCAGCGACGTGACACGCATTGTCAAGGGGGGCAAGGAGGCCAATGTCTATACCTGCACCGCTCACCCAGCCAGTGGCTTTGCCCAACTGGCCGCCAAGCTCTACCGTCCGCGTATGCTGCGCCATCTCAAAAATGATGCCGTTTACAAGGCAGGCCGCACCCTGCGCGATGCCGAAGGCAAACAAATCAAAGGGCGGCGCGAAAAGCTGGCGCTCCAGCAAAAGACAAAATTTGGCAAAGAGGTAGACATTCAGTGGTGGATTGGCAACGAATTCCGCGCCCAGCAGACGCTCTATAACGCGGGTGCCGACGTGCCGCAGCCCATCGGCCACATCGGCAACACCATTTTGATGGCGCATATTGGCGATGAATTTCAGGCGGCTCCTACGCTGTCTGAAACCGGCATTACCGCCGCCGAAGCCCAGCCCCTCTTTGACCGCATCATGGACAACGTTGCCCTCATGCTGGAAAACCACCTCATCCACGGCGACCTATCTGCTTACAACATTCTCTACTGGGAGGGCAATATCACCCTCATTGACTTCCCCCAAATGATTGAAGCCCGCCACAACCCCCACGCCTTCGAGCTGCTCCAGCGCGACATCCAGCGCGTGGCCGACTACTTCACTCGCTATGGCGTGGTCGCCGACGCGCAAGCGTTGGCACTGGAGCTGTGGCAACCATATATGGGGAGAGATTATTAAAACACACATGAATAATCAACAAACGTTTTCGGCCAGAAATTTGCTCTGGCACTACTTAAAACCGTTAAAAACCAAGGTGCTACGACTGACCGTGCTGCTGTTTACCAGCATTGGCCTACAGTTGATCGCACCACAGGTGGTGCGCCGCTTTTTGGATTTGGCGCAAGGTGGGCAGACGGGAACGGTTTTGGCATTAACGGCCGTTTCCTTCTTCCTCACCGTCACCCTGCAAAAAATCATCATGCTGCTGGCCGCCTACGCCAGCGAAGATTTAGGCTGGGCAGCCACCAACCATTTACGCACCGACTTAGCCGAACACGTCATTAGGTTGGACATGGGTTTTCACAAAAGCCACACCCCCGGCGAACTCATCGAGCGCGTGGACGGGGATGTGAGCAACCTGACCGAATATTTCTCCTCGATCATCATCCAACTGCTGGGCAACACGCTGCTGGCAGGGGGAATCATCCTGCTGCTTTTGCGCGAGGATTGGCGCGTGGGGTTGATTGGCCTAGGGTATGGCCTGTTTGTCTTCCTGCTGCTGCGGCTGGCCGAGAAATATGTGATGCGCTTTTGGGGCGAAGTGCGGCAGGGCTTTGCCGAACTCTATGGCTTTATGGAGGAGCGTATGGGCGGGCTGGAGGATATTCGCGCCAATGGGGGCGAAAGCTACATCATGGCGCGGCTGCACCCGCTGCTGCGTGCCACCTACCGCGCCCGCATTCAGGCAGAGGTGTCGGGCAGCGTGACCTTTGTGCTGGGCTATTTGCTCTATGTGCTGAGCTTGCTGGCGACGCTCGCTCTGGGTGCCATCCGTTTCCAGCAGGGGACGATTACGATTGGGTCGCTGTTTTTGTTGACGTATTATGTAGGGCAGTTGGAACGGCCGTTTAGCGAAATCCGCCGCCACCTCGTTGACCTGCAACGCGCCTACGCCAGCATCAACCGCATCACCGAACTATTCCAAAGCCAACCCCACGTCCAAGAACAAGCCACCGCCCCCGCCCCCCGCACCGCCCCAACGGTGTCGTTTGCGGACGTGTCGTTCGCCTACAAAGATGGGTTATCAGTGAACGGTAAACAGTTATCAGTAATCAGTAACCAGTATTCAGTAACCAATAACCAATCTCCAATCTCCAATCTCCAATCCCCCAACGTCTTACAAAAGATCTCATTCGAGTTAGAAGCCGGCCGCGTGCTGGGTCTGCTCGGCCGCACCGGCAGCGGCAAAACGACAATGACGCGGCTGCTGTTTCGGCTCTATGACGTAGACGCAGGGGCAATTTGCCTCGATGGGCAGGATGTGCGCCGCATGGGGCTGTCGGATTTGCGGCAGCATGTGGGGATGGTGACGCAGGATGTGCAGTTGTTTACGGCCACCGTGCGCGACAATTTGACACTGTTTCAAAATTATAACCCAACCACAGAACCCATTGCCGACGACAAAATCATTGCCGCGCTGGAAAGTTTGGGGCTGGGCGACTGGTTGCACGCCTTGCCCAACGGCCTGGATACGATGCTGCAAGGCAGTCAAGGCTTGTCAGCCGGGGAGGCGCAGTTGTTTGCCTTCACCCGCGTCTTTTTGCGTGACCCCAAGCTGGTGATTTTGGATGAGGCCTCGGCGCGGCTCGACCCGGCCACGGAGCATCTGCTGGAACGCGCCATTGACCGCCTGCTGCAAAACCGCACGGGCATCATCATCGCCCACCGGCTGGGAACGGTACAGCGGGCGGATGATGTGCTGATTTTGGAGAATGGCGCGGTGGTGGAAAACGGCCGTCGTGTCGTCCTTGCCAATGACCCCAACTCACGTTTCTACCAACTCCTGCAAACAGGATTAGAGGAGGTGTTGGTATGAGACTGTTAGGGTCTGCCAAGAATTTCTGGGACTATCGTATTCCGTATTGCGTATTGCGTAGACGGGAATTTGTAACGGAATACGGAATACGCAATACGCCCTATGAGGTATTCGTATGACCACGATATTAAATCCACATGAAGAAGAAGTTATTCCCGTGTGGCAAGCCACTTGGTCGCTCATTCGCTATCGGCCGGGTCTTTTCCTTGCCAACCTGTTTTTTAGCAGTGCCTTCATCGCCACGCGGCTCATTCCCGGCCTCATCACCCAACGCTTCTTTGACAACCTGACGGGTGATGCCCCGGCCACCCTTAGCCTGTGGACGCTGTTAGCCTTGTATCTGGCCGTGGAAGTGACACGCATGATAGCCAATCTGGGTGAAGCGTGGAGCAGCGCCAGCGTCCGCAACAGCAACGGCGTGCTGATGCGGCGCAACGTGATGGCAAACCTGCTGCAGCGGTTTGGCGCAGCCACCCTGCCCGTCCCGCCCGGCGATGCCGTTACCCGCCTCGACGACGACGTGGCCGACTTTGCCGACTTCCCCACCTGGATTCCCGATGTGTTCGGCCATTTTCTCTTTTCGCTGTTTGCCATCATCATCATGGCGCGGATTGATTTGACCATTACCCTGGTGGCCGTGCTGCCGCTATTAGCTGTGATTTTGCTCAACCGCGTCATCTGGAAATATTTCCTCCATTACAACCGCCTGAGCCGCGAACGGGACAGCGCGGTGACGGCCTTTTTAGGCGACATCTTCGACTCGGTGCAGGCAGTGAAGGTGGCCGATGGCGAGGCCAATGTGCTGGGCTATTTGCGGCGGCTGAATGATGCGCGGCGTGAGGCGAAGGTACGTTTTGAGGTGATGTGGCGGGTGTTTGAAACGGTGTCGGACAATTTGGGCGATGTGGCGGTGGGCGTGATGGTGCTGCTGGCGGGGCGGGCGATGACAGATGGCACATTCACCGTGGGAGATTTTTCGCTCTTTGCCACCTATCTCTTTTTTGTAGCGCGGTTTCCGGCGCAGGTTGGCAGCTATCTGTCGGAAATTATTCAGCAAAAAGTGGGGCTGCGGCGGCTGCATGAAATTGCGCCGGAGGCAGAGCCAGCCAGCTTGGTGGCACACCACCCCATTTACCTGACGGGTACTTTGCCAACGGTTACGCCGGTTACAAGGTCGGTGGCTGACCAGCTAGAGACGTTAACGGTTGACGGTCTAAGCTATCGTTATCCCGGCAGCGAAAATGGCATCCATGACATGAACCTACGGCTAGAGCGAGGGTCACTGACGGTCGTCACGGGTCGGGTTGGGTCGGGCAAGACGACGCTACTGCGGGTGCTGCTGGGGCTGCTGCCCAAGGACAGCGGCGAAATTCGCTGGAATGAGGAACGGGTGGCTGACCCGTCAACTTTTTTTGTGCCGCCACGCACGGCCTATACGCCGCAGGTGCCGCGTTTGTTTAGCGAATCGCTGCAGGAGAATGTGCTGCTGGGGCTGCCGGATGGGGGATTGATGGCGGCGGTGGAAACGGCCGTTCTTGCTCCCGACATCGCCACCCTGGAAAACGGACTCGACACGCTGGTGGGGCCACGCGGCGTGCGCCTTTCCGGCGGGCAGGTGCAGCGCACCGCCGCCGCCCGCATGTTGGTACGCCAGCCGGAGTTGCTCGTCTTTGATGACCTTTCCAGTGCGCTGGATGTGGAGACGGAGCGGGAGTTGTGGGAGAGATTAGAGACTGAGAGATTAAGAGATTGGGAGATTAAGACCAGCCACCAGCCACCAGCCACCAGCCACACTTTCCTTGTCGTTTCCCACCGCCGAGCCGTGCTGCGGCGGGCGGACTGGGTGGTAGTGCTGGAAAACGGCCGTATTGCGGCGGAAGGAACGCTGGATGATCTGCTGCTGACTTCAGAGGAGATGCGGCGGCTGTGGCGGGGGGAGGAGGGAGATTAGAGATTGGAGATTGGCTGCTGCACGCGGATCAATCTCTAATCTCTAATCTCCAATAAACAAGCTATGAATTTCGATGGATTAACCAAACGGCCGTTTGTCGCTTCACTGGTGACAAACCCTCGCCAGCGCAAATTTTTCTCCTACTACAAACCGTACATGCGGCTGTTTTGGGCAGATATGGCCTGCGCGGTCGTTGTTTCCGCCACCACCCTGCTCATTCCCCTGTGCGCCAGCTACATCACCAAAAATGTGCTGGCCGATGGCTCACCTAATGTCTTGCGCCAAATCTATGGCATGGGCGCACTCATGCTAGGGCTTATCGCCGTTCACACCATTTGCAACATGTTTGTGGCGTATCAGGGGCACATGATGGGGGCGTTGATGGAACGCGACATGCGGCGCGAACTGTTTGACCATTACCAAAAGCTGTCGTTTCGCTTTTATGATGAGCAAAAGGTAGGGCAACTCATGACCCGCCTCACCAACGACTCATTTGACCTGGCCGAACTGTTTCACCACGGCCCCGAAGACATTATCATTTCCTCGCTAAACTTTATTGGGGCATTTGCCATCTTGTTCACCATCAACGTGCGGCTGGCACTAGTTGTGCTGCTCTTCTTGCCGATCATGGCCGCCTATGCTTTCCACTTTAACCTAAAAATGAAGGAGGCACTGCGGCGCAACCATGACCGAATTGGCGACATCAATGCCCAGGTGGAGGACACGCTGGCGGGGATTCGGGTGGTGAAGTCGTTTACGAATGAGGCGGTGGAGCGGGAGAAGTTTGGGCGGGAAAACGGCCGTTTTCTCCACAGCCGCCGCGACACCTACCGCAATGAAACCTATTTCTACGAAGGACTCATCGCCCTCACCCAGCTTCTCACCGTCACCATCATCGTCTTCGGCGGCATTGCCATCGTCCACGCCCGGCTCGATCTGCCCGACCTCATCACCTTTCTCCTTTGCATCGCCATCCTCATCGAACCCATCCAGCGGTATGGCAACTTCACCCGCCTCTATCAAGAAGGCATGGCCGGGTTTGAACGGTTTATGGAGGTGCTGGAAGTCGAACCAGACATTCAGGACGCACCTGATGCGCTTGAACTAACACAGGTTCAGGGCAACATCACCTTTCAAAATGTCAATTTCAAATATCAGGCGGAGCATGGGCTGGTGCTAAAAAACATCTCGCTCGAAATCAAGGTTGGGGAATATGTAGCCCTAGTTGGCGCATCGGGCGTGGGCAAAACCACCCTCTGCTCCCTCATCCCCCGCTTCTATGAGGTTAGCAGCGGCCAGATTATGCTCGATGGGCAAGATATTCGGGGCATTCGGCAAGATTCGCTGCGGCAAGCCATTGGCATTGTGCAGCAAGATGTGTACCTGTTTCCGGGAACGGTGCTGGACAACATCCGCTATGGCAAGCTGGAGGCCAGCGAGGCGGAGGTAATGGCGGCGGCCAAAAAGGCCAATGCCCACGACTTCATCCTGACGCTGCCAGATGGCTACCTGACCGATATTGGGCAGCGCGGGGTGAAACTGTCGGGTGGGCAAAAGCAGCGGCTATCCATTGCCCGCGTTTTTCTGAAAGACCCGCCCATTCTCATTTTTGACGAGGCAACGAGTGCGCTGGACAACGAAAGTGAGCAGGCCATTCAGACATCGCTGGAGGCACTGGCAAACAACCGCACCACGATTGTGATTGCCCATCGGCTGTCCACGGTGCGGAACGCGCAGCGAATTGTGGTGCTGACGGACCATGGGATTGAGGCACAGGGGACGCATGAGGAGTTGATGGCGCTAGGTGGGACGTATGCGAATTTGTATAACATGCAGGCAAGAATATAAACGTGGCGGCTTGGGTAAAGAAAATGGCAACGCGGATAACGCGGATCAGAACGGATTTTTGCGGATAAGAAACAAAAAAAATGCGGTACTTTGCCAAACTCAGCTTTGTAGTAAGTCCAATATTTCTGGCGTTAGACCTTTTGCTTCAGCTTCGCTGCTCATTTCATCCATTAATGTTAAAAGGGATTCTGGTGTACTTTCGGCAAATTCTTGTACAAGAAAGCCAATTAGCTTGCGTAACTGGATGCGTTTACGCTCTGGCGTTAGCTGATACAGTTGAGCAGCTCTATCGTCAAGTTGAACAGTAATCGTAGCAAGAGTCATATGATTATCTACCTTTTATTTAACCAACGATCATCGCCAAGTGCTTGGCAACTTGGTGATCATTAATGCAACATGAAAGCAAGTTTTTTGAGAGAACCTACGCCGTATGCGGCGGTGAATGAGATGTTGGGCAAGGTGGAAACGGCCGTTTCCCACATCCTCGGCTCCCAACTTCGCGGGCTATATTTGGACGGCTCGCTGGCGTTGGGCGACTTTAACGAAGAGACCAGCGACATTGATTTGCTGGTGCTAACGGCCGATTTTCTCCCCAACGAAACCATTGCCAAGTTAGCCGCCATGCACGACCAGCTTGGCAAAAGCGGCTCCAAGTGGGGGTACGAAATGGAGGTATCGTATGTGCCACAGGCGGTGCTGAACCAACTGCCAAGGCGGGAAAAAACGTTTATGCTGCCGCGCATTGAGCGGGGCGAGACGCTGGTGGTGGAACCACACGAGATGGATTGGGTGCTGCACTGCCACATTTTGCGCGAGCACGGCATCACGCTGCTGGGGCCACCCATCCAAACGCTGCTTGACCCCGTTTCGCCCGACCAAATTCGGCAGGCGACCCGCGATTTGTTCAACTTTTGGTGGCGACCGATGGCCGACAACCCGCAAAACCTGCACCACATTGGCTACCGCGTCTACGCCATTCTGACGATGTGGCGCATGTTGTATACGCTGCGGCACGGGGCCATTGTCTCCAAACCGGCGGCGGCGCAGTGGGCAATGGCGGAGTTGGATGAACGGTGGCGGGGGCTGGCGGAAACGGCCGTTTCCTGGCGCGGTGAACAGCTAGACAACTTTGCCGAGGCGGTGGCGTTGATTCGATTTGTTGATGAGGAAATGAGGAAATGAGATTGGAGATTCGGTTAATCTCCAATCTCTAGTCCCAGTAAGGATTTTTATGCATTACCAATTTGCCGAAATAAACGGAACGCAAATTCATTATGATGACCAGGGGGCGGGAACGGCCGTTGTCTTCATCCACGCCGGCATTGCCAATTTGGGCATGTGGGATGAACAAATGGCGGCCTTTACACAGCGGCACCGGGTGGTGCGCTATGACATGCGCGGCTGGGGGCAAACGGCCAGTCCGCCGGGCAGCTTTAGCGACCATGACGACCTGCGCCAATTGCTGGATCAGTTGGGGATTGAGCAGGCGGCGGTGGTGGGCTGTTCGATTGGGGGACAAACGGCCGTTGAATTTGCCGTCACCCACCCCGAACGAGTCAGCAAACTGGTGCTGGTTTGTTCCGGGCTGGGCGGCTATCAATACCCCGATCTCCCGCCCGACGACCCCATTATGAAGCTCTTTCAAACCGCCGAAGAAGCTGCCAACCAGGGGGATTTGGACGCAGCGGCAGAACTGGAAACCCATCTCTGGTTTGACGGCCTCAACCGCCAGCCAGCGCAGGTTGACCCCAACAAACGGGCGCGGGCCTTTGGGCTGGTGCGGGCGGCGTTGGGGGTGGAAAAGGGGGAAGGTCAACGACTACCGATAGAGCCGCCCCCCATCGCGCAGCTTGGCAATATCACCGCTCCCACGCTCATCATTGTCGGGGCGGAGGATTTGTCAGATACGGTGGATGTAGCGAAGGCGTTGGCGGCCGGCATTGGCGACACGCGGCGGGTGACGATGGCCGACACTGCCCACCTGCCCAATATTGAAAAAACGGCTGAGTTTAACCAGCTTGTGCTGGATTTTTTGGAGGCATAAATGGGACGCGGACAAACACGGACGAACGCCGATTTTGATTTTTCAACTTTCCCCGTACTAACAACGGAACGGTTGGTGTTACGGCAGGTGCAGCATACCGATGCCCTGGCCGTACTGGTGTCGTTTGGCGACCCGGTGGTGCAGATGTACAACGGACCGGTGCTGGATTTGAATGGTGTCCACGACATGATTACCAACGAAATGCGGGCGGGATTTGCGAAAAAGGAGAGCCTTTCTTGGGGCATCACCCGCCACGATGATGACACGGTGATGGGGATGGTTGGGCTGTGGAATTTGAACCGCCATCATCGGCGGGCGATGCTGGGGTATGACTTGGCGCGGGTATATTGGGGAAATGGGTATGCGACGGAGGGAATAACGGCCGTTCTCACCTTTGCCTTCACCCAAATGAATCTTAATCGGGTAGAGGCCTACACCATCGCCGACAACCACCGCTCGGTGCGGCTGCTGGAGCGGTTGGGGTTTATCCGCGAAGGTACGCGACGCAGCGCTTCGTGGGAAGATGATGGCACGTTCCACGATAGCGCGATTTATGGACTGCTGGCTGATGAATGGAAAGGATGAAAAATGGAAAACTTGTTGATTGAAAATGGACTGAATTTACCGTTTCTGGCCTTGGTGCAAAACAAACCGGAGCCATTTGCGGCCGGTGAGCCGCTGTTTTGGGATGATCCACACATTTCGCAGCAGATGCTAAAAGCGCATCTTGACTCGCAAACGGATGCGGCCAGCTATCGGCCGGAGAAGATTGAGCAAACGGTGCAGTGGTTGGTGGCGCAGTTGGAGATGGGGGAAGAAACGGCCGTTCTTGATCTCGGCTGCGGCCCTGGGCTGTATACCTCACGGCTAGCACAATTGGGCATGAGCGTGACCGGGGTAGATTATTCGCGCAACTCAATTGCCTATGCACGGAACTATGCCCAGCAACACAATCTGCCTATCACCTATCGTTATGAGAATTATTTGGATTTGGCGGATCAGAATCAATATGACGTGGTGCTGCTGATTTCGGGGGACTTTTGTCCGCTCTCGCCAGCAAACCGGCAAAAGCTGTTGGGCAATATCTGGCGGGCGCTGCGGAAAACCGGTCGTTTTGTCCTCGATGTCACCACCGCCCATCTTACCTACCGCGTGAACAAAAAAAGGTGGGTGGTGGCCGAAGGTGGTTTTTGGCGGCCTGGCTGGCATTTGGTGCTGGAAGAAGGGTTTGATTACCCGGAAACGGCCGTTCATTTAGACCAATACGCCGTCATTGAAGCGAATGGCAACTGCGCGGTCTATCGCAATTGGGTACAGGAATTTACGGTCGAAAGCATCTGTGCGGAATTAGAGCAAAACGGGTTTGTCGTGGAAACCGTTGGCAGCGATTTGATGGGAACGCCCGCGACAGCAAAAAGTGCCTTTATAGGCGTGGTTGCGCGAAAAAATTGACGTTCGCGGCCACGACGAGGAGCGTTTATGCAACTTTTGGGAAAACAGATTGTGCTACGTGATTGGCTGGAGAGTGATTTGCCAGTCTATCAAAGCTGGATGTCTAACGACCACGAATGGAAGCAGTTTGACGGCCCTTATTTTGTGATGGATGAGAGCAAAGTGCCGGAAAGAATCGGCCGTTTGCGCCAAGCCATTGCCGCTGCCGAATGGTCAAATCCGCGCCAGCGTTTGCCAATTGCAGATCGGGCAACCAATGCCTTTATTGGCATGGTCAGCCGCTATTGGGAAAGTGAAGAAACAAAGTGGCTGTCGGTTGGCATTTCCATTTATGATCCGGCCCATTGGAGTAGCGGGCGTGGCTTTGAGACACTGGGTCTGTGGAGCGACTACCTCTTGCGCGAAATGCCAGAGTTAGTGCGGCTGGGGCTGGGAACATGGTCGGGCAATGTGCGGATGATGCGGCTAGCGGAGAAGCTGGGGTTTGTGCAGGAGGCGTGCTTCCGCAAGGCGCGAATTGTGCACGGCGACTATTATGATTCGCTAGGCTATGGCGTGCTGCGAGAAGAATGGGAAGGGCGTTACCCAGAAGGGTTTGCCGCTTTCTTGCAACAGCGAGGTGAACATGCGTGAGGATTGGGACAACAAGCCGTTAACGATTGAGATAGTGGAAGGCTGTGAGCCGGAAATCGGCCGTTTGTTGTGGCAGTTGGAGGTGACGCGGGAACGGACAAAGGAGAAGCTGGTGGGGCTGGGTCAGGCAACGCTGGATTTTATGCTGCCGCATGAGAACAGCATCGGCACGCTGCTGTACCATATTGCGGCCATTGAGGTGGATTGGCTGTATACGGAGGTGGTGGAGGCGGATCAATTTCCGCCGGAAGTGAGCGAGTTGATGTGTTACGATGTGCGGGATGATGCGGGCAGGTTGACGGTGGTTAACGGCCGTTCTCTCCCCACCCACCTCCACGTCCTCAACCGCACCCGCCACTACCTGCTGGCGCATTTCCGCCAAATGGACATAACCGACTTTCGCCGCGTGCACCACTTCGACCACTACAGTTGCACCCCCGAATGGGTGCTGCACCACCTCATCCAGCATGAAGCCGAGCATCGCGGCCAAATCATGGCGATTCGGACGCAAGCTGAGCAAACTTATGTTTAATATTCGAGATTTTGTAGCCAACGATGACGATTATGCGGCTATTGCCACCGTGGAAAAAGCCGTCTATCCCGACAATGCCAACACGGCGGCGGCATTTAAGTACCGCGACGATAGTTGGGATCAAAAATATCTACGCCGACAGCTCGTGGTGGAGTGGGGCGACCAAGTTGTGGCCTTTGCCAGCTACAGCGAGCGTCCCTGGTCATATGCGCCAGGCGCATATGGGTTTAACATCACGATACGGCCAGATTTTGAACGGCGAGGGATAGGAACGGCCGTTTACAACGACATCTGCCGCGATTTAACCCAGCAAAAGCATCCCTTAGCCCAGTTGAGCACCTATACTCGTGGCGACAAACCACAAAGCATCCGCTTTTTGGAAAAACGTGGTTTTGTCGCCGTCATGCGCTGGATTGTGTCCGTGCTAAACGTATCGCAATTCAATGTAGACAGCTACCGCCCGCTGCGGCAACAATTAGCAGC
>JAGQGA010000001.1:12126-17885 GCA_020432595.1 Anaerolineales bacterium
CAGCATCTGGGGTAGAAATACGGCCGTTGCCTCAGCAAAAACAGCATGACCCTAACTGGCTCCACAATCTGTATGAGCTGGATTGGGCGTTGACCCAAGATGAACCGCAGCCCAGCCCACCAACCAAGCTCCCGTTAGAGCAGTATGTCAAAACGTTTCTTGACGACCCGAATGTGCTGGAAGAGGCATGGTTTGTGGCGGTGGAAAACGGCCGTTATTTAGGCATGACCCAACTCTACCGCAAACCAAACAAGCCTAAGGAATACGGTACTGGCTTCACCGGCGTGGTTCGCAGCCATCGGCGGCGCGGTCTAGCAACAGCGCTCAAAAGCTATGCCGTCGAATATGCCCAGCAGCAGGGCATTGAAACGCTACGCACGGGTAACGAAGAAAAGAACCCGATGTATCAGCTAAATAAACGGTTAGGCTTTGTTGACTTAACAACGGAACTGGCCTATGAAAAGAGATTTGAGGCTTAAATGAAACAAGAAATTCGAGAACGACTAAACGACGCTATTTTGCAGGAAGCGCGAGCGCGATATGGCCTTGAGGCTGGGCAGCTAGAGGCATTAGATGGCTTTGAGAGCTTTATCTACACGTTTGCGCGGGATGGCGAACGCTATATCTTGCGGCTAGGGCATTCACAGCGGCGCAGTGAGGCACTGATTCGCGGCGAGGTGGATTGGATTAACTATCTGGCGGAAAACGGGACATCAGTGGCGTGGGCGGTGCCATCGCCGCAGGGCAATTTGGTGGAACCCATTGCCGATGGGCATGGCGACCATTTTCTGGCGACGGCGTTTGTCTATGCGCCGGGAGGCAGGGCGGCGTGGCCTATCGGTCATGATGTAGCGTTTTGCCGCAATTACGGCCGTTTATTGGGCAAAATGCACCGCCTCGCCTCCACCTATCAACCGCGTGACCCCGGGGCAAAACGGCCGTTTTGGAACGACCCCGCCAACAACATCCAGCTTGCCCACATCTTGCCCACCAGCGACAGCGAAATCTTGGCAAAATCCGATGCCCTCATCGCCCACTTTGCCACCCTGCCCACCGACCCCGCCCACTTCGGCCTCATCCATCAGGACGCACACGGTGGCAACTTCCACGTAGATGACAGCGGCACCATCACCCTGTTCGACTTCGACGACTGCGCCTATATGTGGTACGCCAACGACGTGGCAATGGTGCTGTGTTACGCCAGCATGGGGTGGGATGATGGGCAGGCGTTTGTCAACACCTTTTTCCCGCCGTTTTTGGCTGGCTATCGGGAGGAGTGGGAGATAAACGGCCGTTGGCTGGCCGAGATCCCCCACTTTATGAAGCTGCGCGAACTAGACCTTTACGCCATCATCAACCGTGACTTCACCCCCGCACAAATTGCCGAAGATGGTTGGCTTAACCGTTTCATGAACGGCCGTCGGGAGAGACTGCTCCGGGATGTGCCGTTTCTGGATGTAGACCTTACTGGATTTTAGTAATCGGTAATCAGTAATCGGTAATCAGTAGGTGTGTTTTACTGATTACCGATTACTGATTACTGTTTACCACACAAAATGGCTGTTAACACAAAAGGAAAACGCAAAGTCAAAGTCGGCGGACGTGACTACATTTGGTACGTCCAAACCAACGAAGGGCTGCCCGATGAGGGGTACCTAGACAAACTCGAACCAGAACGGTACCTCCACATCATCGCCACCAATAAAAAATTCATCGTCCATTACCGCATCCCGCAGCAAGGCGACGACCATGCCCTGCTGCGCGTAGAAGGGGAACAGTTCCCCCGCCAGCCCGGAGCCAAAGAAGTGGCCGTGCCGCGCTGGAAACATGACACCAACCATTTCCCCACGGCCGATTTTGTCCGCCGTCTCATTGGTTGGTGTATGAGTACGAAGGAATGAGCAGAAAAAAACAGAAACAAAAACCCGGCAAGCGCAACATTCGCCACAACATTGCCGCCAACCAGGAAAAACACCGCTCCGACTGGCTGCCGCTCCAACCTGACGAAGAAGGGCAGGTGGCGGATCGGCGCATTATGCGGCGGGATGAGCAAGACCGGCGGCTGGAAGTGGCCGAAGCCGCCACCGCCACCACGTTTGAGCCATTTGACGAATCGCTGTGGCAGCAAATGGCCGAGGCCAGCCCGTTTGAATTGGGGCTGGTGGTGGAGGTCAGTCGCGGGCTGGCGCGGGTAGATTTTGGCGATGAGATTTTGGTCTGCGACATTCGCGGCACGCTCATTGCCGAGGAAACGGGCTATACCAACATCGTGGCCGTGGGCGACCGCGCCCTGGTGAGCCGCCAAAGCTGGCGGCGTGGGCTGCTGGAAGAGGTGCTGCCCCGCCGCAGCGGCCTGGCGCGAGCCGACAGCTTTGACACCCATCTGCGCCAACTGCTGGTTGCCAACGTAGACCAACTGCTGATTGTGACGGCGTGGCGTGAACCGCAAATCTGGTTTCAGATGATTGACGAATATCTGATTGGCGGCATGAGGAACCATTTGCAGGCGGTGATTTGCGTCAACAAGGTGGATTTAGCCGACCATGTGCTGGAGTGCCGCATGGCGATGCAACCATATGTAGAGATGGGGCATCGGGTGCTGTTTACCAGCACGATGACGGAGTATGGGCTGGAGGAACTACGCGAAACGCTGGCCGGCCGAACAACAGTCCTGGCGGGTTTATCGGGGGTAGGCAAATCATCGCTGTTAACGGCCGTTGATCCCCACCTCGACCTCAAAACTGGCGAAGTCAGCAGCCTCAAAAGCCGCGAAGGCCGCCACACCACCACCCAGGCCGTGCTGCACCCGCTGACTGGCGGAGGCTACGTCATAGACACCCCTGGCATCAAGGACATGGGGCTGCTGGGGCTGTACCCAGAGGATTTGCTCGACTACTACCCCGAAGTGGCCGCCGTTTTGGGCAAATGTCGCTTCCGCAACTGCAGCCATGAGAACGAGCCGGGGTGTGCCGTGCAAACGGCCGTTTCCGACGGCCGCATCCTCGAATGGCGTTTCCAAAACTACCAGAATCTGTACGACAAGCTGGCCGAATGAAGGAAGAGCTTCAAGAGATTAGAGATTAGAGATTGGAGATTGGAGGTTGTCAACCCTCATCAATCTCCAATCTCCAATCGCCAAACTCTCACTACGCCACCGTTTGCAACACCCCACGAACGGCCGTTACAAACCTATCCACCAACTCCTCCATCTCCGTTTGCGTGATGTTGTAGGGGGGTGCCAAAATCGCCGCATCGCCGTGAACGCCGTCAATGATGCCGCCGACCGGGTAACAAATTAGACCCGCGTCCAGCGTGGCAGCGCGAATGCAGGCGGCAAGCTGGTGGGTGGGGGAAAACGGCCGTTTTTCCCCCTTATCTGCCACAAACTCCACCCCAATAAAAAAGCCCCGTCCGCGAATGTCGCCCACATATGGGTGGTCGCCCAACTCTGCCCGCAGCGTTGCCTGCAGCCACTCTCCTTCCCGCGCCACCTTCGCCACCAGCCCCTCCCGTTCCACGATCTGCTGCACCGCCACCGCCGCCGCGCACGCCGTCGAGTGGCCGGTGAAGGTATGTCCCGTCATCAAATCCCCGTGCGCGGTAAAAATCGGCTCGGCCAGCTTGTGGTGGTAAATCGCCGCCCCCAGCGGAATATAGCCTGCCCCCAGCCCCTTCGCCACCGTCATAATGTCGGGTTCCACCCCGTCATGCCCCAACGCCCGCCACGTTCCCGACCGCCCCGAACCACACATCACTTCGTCGGCAATCATGACCACACCGTAGCGGTCACACACCGCCCGCATTCGCTGTGCGTAGCCCGGCGGTGCCGGAACCACGCCACCCGCTGCCCCCACAATCGGCTCAAAGACAAAGGCACAAACCGTTTCCGCCCCCAGCCGCAAAATTTCCTGCTCCAGTTCGTTGGCACAAAAATCGGCGATCTCGGCGACGCTCAATCCCTCAGGTGGGCGATAAGCGTTAGCCGGGCTGACAAAACTCACATCCAGCAAGCTTCCGGCAAACATCGCCCGCCGCTTGGGATAACCCGATACCGACAGCGCCCCCAGCGAATTGCCGTGATACGATTGTTGGCGGGCAATAAAGCGGGTGCGCTTGGTCTGCCCAATTGCCTGCTGATATTGCAGCGCAATTTTCAACGCCGACTCCATCGCCTCGGAGCCACTGCCCACAAACAGCATATGCCGCAGCCCGCCGCCGCACAAACGGCCGATCATTTCCTGTAGCTGCTCCAGCGGGTCGCTGGTGAAGTTGTAGCGGTAGCCGTGGGCAAACTGCGCCATCTGCCGCGTCACGGCCGCGTTGACCTCCTCATTACCGTGGCCGATGGCAAAAACGGCCGGCCCGCCGGAAGCATCAAAATATTGCTTGCCCTCGGTGTCATACAGATACACCCCTTTGGCCCAGGCCACCTTGGGCAACGCCTGGGTTGAAAACAGATATTTTTCTTGGTTAGTTGTAGCCATAAAGCCTCTAATGTTTGAACAGCGCGACCCCAAACCAGATAGCCCAAATTGGCCCCAGCAAAATGTTTGCCATCAGCCCAATCAGGCTAAGTGATGCAATGTTGAACAGATTACCGAGCGTGTTGAGCAGGAGGAACACGCCAATAACCACAGCAAAGATTCCCAGTCCGCGCCGCTTGGGACGCAGCAGGCTGCCCATTCCCCAAAACCAAATGCTTCCGGCCAAGTTCTGCGCCACGCCGTGCAGCCCGGCCTCGGCAACGGCCGTTACCAGTTGGAAGTTGGCGACGAGGATGGGCTGGTTAACGGCCGTTCCTGCCGCATACTCCTCCATTAACATCGGCCACGTCGCCGCCAAAATAGCCGATCCCGCCGCCCCCAGCAAGATGTAGATAAACCCACTTGCCGTAAACAGCCGGGCAAAATCTGGCTGAGTAGGTTTTGTCCATTGGTAAAGCAGCAATGCCAGCGGCAACATAAACAAATAGTTGCCCACTATGTTGAGCCAATAGCTCCAGCGAATAAACCCCGCCGCCGCTGTTCCCGCTGCAATCAGCGAGGAACTATCAGAAAACACGTCAAAATCATAGTTCACCCCAGCCAACCCTACCACCAAACTGAGTAGGGCAGCCAGACCGGCGATGATGGCAAGAACGGCCGTTAATCGCTGAAAAGACCCCAACCTCATACCTTCCTCCTTCCTCACGTCATAAAAGTTAGCACCGGGTTTTCCTCATACAAAATCGGCCGGCCGACCTCAAACCCACCAATATCATGCCCGGTTCCTCCATCAATCGCCAGCTCGCTCAAAACCCGCCCCATAAACGACGAAAACTTAAACGCATGAGCCGCCCCCACCGCCACCGATACGTTCGGGTGATCCGGCAGCGGCGACAGCACAAAATCCCGGTCGGGCGGCATGGTGTAAAGACACGTCTTCAGCAAAATGGGCGGGCCAAACGCCGTCGGCAAGTGTTGCTGCACAAACGCATCCAGCCGCGCCTGGTACGTCGGGTCTGGCTCAAAGCTGCGCGTATCGGCCGTTACCACCGGCCCCCCCACGTCCTGCGACACCTTCGGCCCCGCCTCACCATACACCGGAAAGCCATAGTAACACGGCTCATCGAGCCAAATCCAAATCGGGAAGCGATCCGGCATAAAGTCGGCGGCGTGGGGGGTGTTGTAATAGGCCACCTGCTCCTGCGTCACCGTCAGGTGAATGTGGCGGCCAAAATGCGCCAGCAGATTGTTTGTCCACGCCCCGGCGGCAATCGT
>JAGQGA010000001.1:17895-40366 GCA_020432595.1 Anaerolineales bacterium
TCCTGCGTCACCGTCAGGTGAATGTGGCGGCCAAAATGCGCCAGCAGATTGTTTGTCCACGCCCCGGCGGCAATCGTCAAATAGCGGCAGCGATAAACCACCCCTCCGGCCTCCACTTCCACCCCATCCGCCAGCGGCGTAATCCGCTGCACTGGCGCATTGGCGCGAAGCGTCGCCCCGTGCGCCCGCGCCATCCGCAAATGCACCGCCACACACTTAGCCGCTGGAGCAATCCCGCTTTCTGCCTGATACAGCACCTGCACATCGTCGGTCAGGCGAAACTGCGGCCAGCGGCGCATCGCCTCCGCCGCATCCATCAGTTCATACGGCACACCAACGGCATCCATGCTGCTGGTGTAGTCGCTGAGTGGGATTTTGGCATTGGCCGGGGAAAGGTCAATGCCACCTGTTTTGACAATCAGCGATTCCCCTGCGTCAGCCTCCAGCTCAGCCCAGGCTGCGTAGGCGTGTTTGGTCAGCCCCACATAGTGCGGCGTGTGGTAGGAGTGGCGGATGATGCGGGAATGGTCTTGCGAACCACCGCGCACATGGTCAAGCTCAAACTGCTCCAACCCCAGCACTTCGGCTCCCGCCCGCCGCGCCAGCCAATAAACGGCCCCGCTGCCAATACCCCCCAACCCCAGGACAATGTGTTCAAACTCTGTTTTCATATCTTTGGAATGGGAAATGGGACGCAGATCGAACTGATTTTTCTGATTTGCCTGATCTTGAAAATCAGTTTGATCAGGAAAATCTGCGTCCCATTCCGCCTATATAAAATCTCGCGGGACGGTGAACGTCCACGCTTTGTGGAAGACGCGGTGGCGGCCTTCATAGGCTTCGAGCAGGTTGGTGACGTGGAAATGGGTGGCGGTGCTGCTCATTTTGCTGTGGGTATGGATGGCAACGAACGCGCCAATCGCCGCGCTGGTAGCTGCCTTCGTGCCGAATTTCGTTGACCAGCGAAAGCGGGTCGCCTTCGATGATGCGGATGGTTTCGTGCAAACGGCCGTTAATCTCCATCCCATTCTCGTACCGCAGCGCTCCATCCTCACTCACCGACGCAAACACAAATTCCCCCGTCGCCAAATCTCGCTGCAGCGTTTGCGTCCGCCCGCCGGAGCTGAGGTGCGTCACCGGCAGCGGTGGTGCCTGTTCCGGCGGCAAAAACGGGGGTAACGTGTCGTCAGTTGGCTGCGGTGGGCGAATGGGGAGCATGAGGTAATGCGGTGCGGCCACCAGCGTCAGCGTTGCCGGAACGGGCGACGGCCAGGCGTGGCGCAAATAGGTGGGCGACAGCGTCAGCCGCCAGCGATGCCCCGCCGCCAGCCGGTGGGCGCACACATTGAGCTGAATCGTCACCGTCACCGGTTCGCCCGGCGTGAGCAGCTGCGGCCATTCCTGGCTTTCTCGCTGCGCCAAATTCAGCAGCCCATAGCTCACCAGCAGCGACTCCCCCGTGGGAGCCACATCACACAGCCGCACCGCCAGCAGCGCCAACGGCCGATCTGCTGCCACCGTCACCGTCACCGTTGGGTAGCCCACAATCTCCTCCGGCGCGGTCACGGGAGCCGCATCAAAGGTCAACGCTTCCCCATCGCTGCGCCGCTGGTCGCCCGCAAAATCCCCCGGCACGGCGTAGGCACCCCATTCACCGCTTTCAAAGCCGTGGGTTTGCAGCCCCCTGAACGACAGCGGCCCAAACTGGCTTTGTTCAGCCGCCAGCCAGTTGGCCGCGCCGTTGCTGTTCAGAAAAAGCTGGCGCGGCGTGGTGTGGGGCGAAGGCCAGCTTGGTTCGGCCACCCAGCGGCCGGGGCGATGGGTGTAGTGGGTGGCGGGCGGCACGCTCTCCTGCACCCAAACGCGAAACATCGGCTCATCCATGATGCCGGTGTCAATCCCCTTCAGCCAATGATCCCACCAACGCACGCTGTCTTGCAAAAAGCCGATGGCGGGGCCAGGCACCCCCATTTCGGGGAAGGTGTGGCACCAGGGGCCAATTAACCCTTTGCGCGGGGCGTTAAGCTGCGCCAGCAGCCGGGGGACGGAGTTGTTGTAGGCATCGGCCCAGCCGCCGACGGCATAAACCGGAATCTGGATGTCGGCGTAATTTTCGCCCACGGAGCCGTGTTTCCAGTAAGCATCCCGCCGCTGGTGGGTGAGCCACGCTTCAATGTAGGGTGGGGTGTTTTCCAGCCGTTCCAGCCACATCTCGCGCCAGCGGTCGCCCACGAAGCGGGGGTCGGGTGGGGCGCCATTGTAGAGGAACATGGCCGAAGCCCAACTGAGCATTTGGCGGGTGAGCAGGCAGCCGCCCATGTAGTGTACGTCGTCGTTGTAGCGGTCGTCGGTGAAGCCAATGACAAGCAAGGCTTTTAGCTGCGGTGGGCGGCGGGCGGCGACTTGCAGGGCGTTGAAGCCGCCCCAGGAGATGCCGTGCATGCCAATGTCGCCGTTGCACCACGGCTGGGCGGCAATCCATTCCAGGATTTCCAGCGCGTCGTCTTGCTCTTGCTTGAGGTATTCGTCATAGAGGATGCCGTTGCTTTCACCGCTGCCGCGAATGTCTACGCGGACGGCGGCGTAGCCGTGTCCGGCAAAATAGGGTTGGCGCAGGGCATCACGAACGGCCGTTCCGTCACTTTTGCGGTAGGGGATTAGCTCAAACAGGGCGGGAACGGGGTGCTGCTCGGCATCGGCCGGCAGCCAAATCCGCGCCGCCAGCCGTGTGCCATCGGCAAGCGGAATCCAACAGTTTTCAATCTCGCGGATTTTGTGGGGAAATTCAGTTCTTGTAACCACTTCTTTTGCTATTAGCCACCAGCAGACAGCAACCAATTAGAGCAACTGATTACCGATTACTGATAACTGCTTACGGGTGTTGGGGGACTATAACAAAAACAGCAGGGGGGGCAACGTCTGCATTGGTTTTGTCAGACGCGAAAACGGCCGTTTTTCCACACGCTCATGTGCAAAATGCCGTGATCAACGGTTCGTAAAACTGACATATCTCACGCAAAGGGGCAAAGCCCGCCAAGCCTTTTTTCTTTGCGCCTTCGCGCCTTTGCGTGAGAAATTCTTATTTCCGCTATTCTCTTCTAATTACCCGGCACAATGGCAAACGTAAACTCACCCACCTCATTAGACTGGCTCTGGCTGCCGCCACAATCCACCCGCAAATAGTAGAAGTAGTTGATAGCCACACTGGTCAGCGAACCACTCCCATCATAATTGGCTGGGTCGTCGGTCAGCCAGGTGTGGCCGACATATGGGGTACTGCCGCGATACAGGCTTTCGGTGCAGCCGCTTTGATCCGGTGTCCAGCCGTAGGAGCCATCGGGGTACATCGTCAGCGTTGGCGTCATCGCCATCTGCGTTTCGGCTTCATAGGCTCCTATGTCACAGGTACTGCCCTGCGGCCGTGCCACCCCTCGCTGGTCTAAGCCGTCAACAAAGTTGGCTGTACAAACGCTGTTACCAGCATCAATGGCCGCACTGCCGTCTTGCAGGGCGTGGGTGAGGGTTGAGCCACCATTGTCGGCCAACGCTTCCAGCAGCGGATCTACCCCTACCTGATTGTTATTCGTGCCATCCGTCACACAGGTGGTGGCCGTTTCCACCAGGTTGTAGCCCTCATCGGTCACGCTACCAGCGCGGTTGTCGCAATCAACGTTGGCGGCGGGGGTAAGGAGCATTGTGTTATCAGCGATCAGGGTTCCGTTCAGGCTGAGTGCGCCATCATTGACGAGACCGCCGCTATTAACGGCCGTTTCATTGGCCGCAATCGTGCTGTAGCGTAGCGACAGGGTGCCGCCACTGTCATTAAAAACGGCCCCCTCGGCAAACTGCGTATTGCCGCTGACGGTGCTGTTAACCACACCCAGGCTGCCACTGTTGTAAATACCAGCCGCTTGCCCAAAGGTAGCAGCCATATTGTTGCTAATGACGCTTTGCCTAATCAGCATGTTACCAGCGTTGGCAATGCCAGCCCCCGTGTCGGCACTGTTACCCTCTATGAGGCTAAAGTTGATGGTCGTCTGGTAGCCAGCCGAGTACACACCACCCCCTTCCAGCGTGCCGCCCGCGAGACGCTGATTGTTACGCACGGTGCTGATACTGAGAACCAGACTCCCTGACGGGCTAGTGTAAAGACCGGCTCCAAAATAACTCGCTTTGTTACCGCTGACATCGCCGTTCGCAATTTGTACAAACCCATCATTCCAAATGGCACCGCCTCGGCCAACGGTGCTATTGCCAGCGGCACAGCCGTTTTGCAAACTGACGTTGTGGAGAAAGAGAGTCCCTGCGGAGGTTACTCGCAGCAGGCGAAAATCAGGGTCGCTGTCGCTGCTGACGTTGCAGCTAAAGCTACTGTCGCGGGAGAGCGTATAGCCAGTGCCCTGTAGCGTGATGTAGCTGGTGATAGGGGGCAGGCCATTGTTGCCAGACTGCGTGTTATTGACTTCGGTGAGAACCACATCGGCGGCGAGCGTAATCAGGTCTGGGTTATCGTTGGCGTTGGCGCAGGTGATGGCGTTGCTTAAATCGGTGGCGTGATCGGCAGACAAAACCGTTCCCACCGTATACGGGAAGACATAACCCAGTTCAGTGCAGTTCTGTTCATGGGCACCACCATCCACTGTACCTAACACAATCCGAGAGCCACCGCGTTGATCAATGGCGATAGCCGTGGCTTCAATGGTGCCATCCTGGTCGACATCAATGCCCAAATCCGCTTCGGTAGGCAGCAAGCTGTTGTCGCCACCGTTGAGCGGGTCGCCGCCGGTAAGGGGATGGTACTGGGTGCCGTTAGCGGCCGTGGTTAGCAGGCCAAAGCTGACACTGGCGTTGTCGCTGCCGCCGCGACTGGCGAAGTCGCAGCTAGCGTCATCACTGTAGCTGCCCGTCGCTGAGAGGATGGTCGCATCTTGGACATCAACAGAGCAATTACTGCCGCTGTTGCCAGCCAAGATGACGTTGTGGAATGCGTTGTTGCTACTGATTAGAGAGTTCTCTTTAAAAGAAATGACAGACCCCGTATTAGCATAGAAGGTCGTGTTAATAAAGGTTGACTCACCTGCCCTATGTAAACGGACAACTGCTCCAACGTGAGCGACATTTTGACTAAAGGTGGCATTGACCAGCGTCATTTGGGCACCAGTACTACTGTGGTACAAAGCTGCGCCGCTGCCATTGCTGTGAATGCTGTTGCCGACAAAAGAGACGTTAGTCCCAATGAGGACATTGAAGAAATGGGCGATTGCCCCGCCGAATTCAGCCCGGTTATCGGCTAGATGAACAGCGTTAAGGCGCAGCGTATCCCCCATATTAAGAATTGCGCCGCCATAGCCGCTGAAACTTGAATCCTGCGTGCAGCCGTTACGCAGCGTCAGGTTTTGCAGGGAGAGCGTGGCGTCGAAATTAACCTGCAACAGGCGAAACTCTGTGCGGTCGCCGCTGTCGCCATTGCAATCCAGCGTGCCGTTGCGTTCAATAACACCCTCGCCGATGGTCAGGCTACCGCTGCTTTGAATAATGGGCAAACCATTGTAGCCATATGAGAACGAGTCGTAGGCAGCGGGGGCATCGTTTAGCGTCACCGTCTGGCCGTTTAGGGTAATGCGGTCGTCGCTGCCGTTATTGTTGGCGCAAGCGATGGCCTGGCGCAGGTCAGTAACCAGATCGGTGCTGACGCTGCCCACGGTGTAACCGGCCGTTGAGGCCAGAGCGGTGTCATAGTCGTCGCAGCTTATTTCATAGGCTCCTCCATCTACTGTACCTGCTTGAATTCGGCTGCCGCCACGCTGATCAATGGCGATGGTTGTGGCTTCAATGGTGCCATCCTGGTCTACGTCAATGCCCAAATCCGCTTCAGTGGGCAGGAGACTGTTGTCGCCGCCGTTGAGCGGGTCGCCGTCTATAAGGGGATGGTACTGGGTGCCGTTGGCGGCTGTGGTTAAATTGCCAAAGGTGACACTAGCGTTGTCGCTGCCCCCTCGACCAGCAAAGCCGCAGCTATCGTCATCACTATAACTGCCTATAGCCGAGAGGTTGGCGGCACTTTGGACTAAGTCGTTACAATTGCTAACACCACTGCCGCCCAGAATCACATTATAGAAGGTGTGGTTGCCGCTGTTCTGAGCGTCCTCATTGAAAGAAATGGCATGGGGGCTTCCTGTATTAGCATAGAAAGTGCTGTTGATCAGGGTAAAATTAAACGCGCCTATCACCCTAATAATCTCTATGTCAGCGTTATTCTGGCTAAAAGTGGCGTTGACAAGCGTCATTTGATCGCCATCGCCAATATTCCGCACAGCTGCACCTTGGCCAGTGCTATGCAGACTGTTGCCCACAAAGGAGACATTGGCACCAAAGACGCTACCGTTATTGTCAATTGCCCCGCCAAATTGAGCCAAATTATCGGCCAAATGTACGGCGTTCAGGTGCAGCGTACCCAAGTTCAAAATGGCACCGCCATAGGTGTCAAATTGGGCGTCACTTATATCTTGCGCGCAGCCATTACGCAACGTCAGGTTTTGTAGGGAGAGTGTGGTGGCACTAGAGCGAACATAGAGCAGGCGAAACTCGGTGCGGTCGCCGCTGTCGCCGTTGCAATCCAGCGTGCCGTTGCGCTCAATGATGCCGCCCTCGATAAGGAGCGTGCCGCTGTTTTGGATAGGCGGCAGGCCATTATAACCACTGAGGTCATAGCTGGCTGGCGCATTGTTTAGCGTCACCGTCTGTCCATCTAGGGTAATGCGGTCATCGCTGCCGTTGCTATTGGCGCAGGCAATGGCCTGACGCAGGTCAGTAACCAGATCGGCGATGACGCTGCCCACGATGTAACCGCTCGTTGTGGCTAGGGCTGGGTTATAATCGTCGCAGCCTATTTCATAGGCTCCTCCATCTACTGTACCTGCTTGAACACGGCTGCCGCCACGCTGATCAATGGAAATAGTTGTTGTTTCAATGGTGCCGTCTTGATCGACATCAATCCCTAAAGCGGCTTCGGTGGGCAGCAAGCTGTTGTCGCCACCGTTGATGGGGTCGCCGGCAAGCAGGGGATGATATTGGGTACCGTTGCTGGCTGTTGTTGGCGAGCCAAAGGTGACGCTGGCATTGTCGTTGCCGCCGCGACTGGCAAAACCGCAACTGTTGTCGTCGCTGTAGCTGCCAGTCGCTGACAGATTCGCCGCAGTGCGCACAGAAAGGTCGCAGTTTTCGTTAATCGAATTGTGCGCCAAAATCACATTATGCAGGACATGGCTGCCGTTGTCTTGCGCCGTATTGGCAAACGCAATAGCCTCCCCGCCCCCCACATTGGCGGTGATGGTACTGTTAATGAGCGTTAAGCCGCCCTCATCTTCCATCCAGATGAGTTGTGCCCCAGCCGTGTCGTTTTGGCTAAAAGTTGTATTGACCAACGTTGTCCGATAAATACTGTTGGTCTGCGCCAAACTGGCACCCAACTTTGTGATGCCCTGTACGGTGTTGTCAACAAAGGAAACATTGGCTCCAATCACCACCCAGTTGCTAAAAATAGCCCCTCCTATACCACCGGTATTGCCGACCAGATGCACCCCGTTGAGACGTAGCACGCCGCGATTATAGATGGCACCACCATATTCATCGGTCGTGCTGCTGCTAATATCCCGCGCACACCCATTGCGCAGCGTCAGATTTTCGAGGGTGAGAACCCCTTCGTTCCAAAGCAGGCGAAACTTGGTGCGGCTGGTGCCGTTGGTACTGCAATCAAGCGCAGAGTCACGCTCTATCACGCCATTTTTGATCTTCAGCGAACCCATGCCGCCCAAAATGGGTGTCAGACCGTTGTAGCCATCTTGGTCGAAGTTGGCGAAAGCTTGTTGTAGAGTGATCGTTTTGCCGTTAAGATCAATCACGTCATTTGATGTGCTTATGTTGGCACAATTAATAGCTACCATTAGATCTTCTTCTAGCGTGTTGTAGTTACCACTGCTGCCGATCTTGTAGCCTTCAGGAGAGCTTAGAGGCCCATAAAAGTCTAAGCAAATGCCTTGGGCATGGGCGGGCTGCGGTCGCAGCAGCGACAGTCCCAGCGCGATAAGTCCGGTAACGATAAGACAGATGATTTTTATATGTTTACGCATCAGTTATTCTCCTTGATTAGGTTGCTGTTCTTACCCATCAGCTTTGTTGCTCAGTTGTGGCGGTGGCTCGTTGGGGGATTGGTCGCTGAGGCTGTGCAGCAGGTAGCGCAGCAGCTCATTTTGGCTGGCAAACTGGAGATGCTCGCCGGTGTGGGCATCTTCCAGCGTGGCTCGCCAGTGGCGTTGGCTTTCGCTACGCCGCAGTCGCAAGAGGTAGGCTCGGTATTGGGTTCTCATGGACGCATCTTAGCAAAGCAAACGCTACACAAACGCTACACGGCGGAAAATTTGCTATAATTGCCGCCATGACCCTGCATATCAAATTGCTGGGCAACCTTCACGTCGAAGAGGAAAAGGGAGCGGCGGCACCGCTTCTGAAATCGCAAAAGGGGTGTGCCCTACTCACTTACCTAATTGTGACGGGAGAGCCGCAACGGCGCGAGCTATTGGCCGACTTATTGTGGGATGTATCGTCTACTTACCAGTCATTGCGCAATTTGCGGACGATGCTGACACGCATTCGTCGTTGGACACCGGGGCTGACCATCACGCGCCAGCAGGTTGGTTTTGCGGCGGAAACGGCCGTTTTTATTGACTACCTCACCCTCAACCACGCCCTCAATACAGGCAGCATCGCCGACATGGATGCCGCCCTGATGCTTTATCAAGGGGAGCTGCTGGCCGACTTTTACCTTGAGGACGCGCCCCGCTTCAATGAGTGGCTGCTTTGGGAACGGGAGCAGTTGCGGCAGCGGGTAACGGCCGCTTATCATCAAATTTGTTTTGCCTACAGCGAACAAGAAGCGTGGGTCAAAGGGATTGCTACCGCTCAGCGATGGCTGACGACTGACGAATTTGATGAAGAGGCTCTGCGCCATTTGCTGCAATTTTTGGCCGCCAGCGGTCAGGTCGGGGTCGCCCTGCAGCAGTATGAAACGAGCCGCCAGCGACTGTGGGAGGAGATGGGGGTTGAGCCAACTGTGGAAACGGTGCAGTTGGCTCAACGGTTGAAAGGATTAAAGCAGGAGCAGGGAAGCGGGCTTGCCTGGTCGGCCATTGTTGGGGCGCAGCTAGAACGGCCGTTTCCCGGCCAGCTTGCCGAACCGGGCAACCTTCCTAACAATGCCTACCTCCCCTACCGGCGCAATCATGACTTTACCGGACGCCACCAGTCGCTACAGCGGCTGGCACAGTGGCTACTGCCAGCCGAGGAGGGGAGCGAGACCTGTGCCGTGGCGGTAACTGGGATGGGCGGCTTGGGCAAGACGCAGTTGGCGGTCGAGTTTTGCTATCGTTACGGCCGTTTTTATGCCGGCGGCGTCTACTGGATTAGCTTTGCCCAAGCCGAAAACGTGGCTGAAGAGATTGCGGCAATTGGGGGCGAGCGGGGGATGCAGCTCTACACAGAAGCCGAAAAACTGACGATTGCCGATCAGGTTGGCCGCGTACAGCGAGCATGGCAAGAGCCAACGCCTCGGCTACTTATTTTTGACAACTGCGAAGCGGAAACTCTGCTGGCGCAGTGGCGACCGGTCAGCGGTGGCTGTCGCGTTTTGCTCACCAGCCGCCACAGCCAATGGACGCGGGATTTGGGTGTAACGACCTACCCGTTAACAACTTTGGCAAGAAGTGAGAGCGTCAGGCTGTTGCAACGGATGATACCCCATTTGTCGGCTGAAGAAAGTCACGCTCTTGACCAAATTGCGGCCAATTTGGGCGACCTGCCGCTGGCACTCCAGTTAGCAGGCAGCTTTTTGCATCGCTACCAGCGCATCACGCCCAGCCGCTATTTGGCCCAGCTTGAACAGCTTGGCTCCCTGCAACATCCTTCGTTACAGGGGCATGGCAGCAGCCATTCACCCACGGCGCATGAGCGGAATCTGGCTCGCACCTTTGCTTTTAGCTTGGAGCAGCTTGATCCAGCGAATGAGATTGATGCAGCGGCGCGGCAGCTATTGGCACGGGCCGCTTGTTTTGCTCCTGGCGAACCGATTCCGTCGTCTTTGTTGATGGCAACGTTGCAGGAGGCCGAAGCGGAGGAGCCTGATTTGCTGGCTGAGCTTTTGGCTGAGGATGGACTAGCTCGCTTGTTGTCACTGGGCTTTTTGCGGCAGGCTGAACCGGAAACGGTGGTGATGCACCAACTGTTGGCGCGATTTACCCAACTTTATTTGGCAATAGAGGGGGCGAAAACGGCCGTTTGTCAGACCATCGTCGCTCTATGCAGTCGCAGTCTGGAAGCCACAGGTGCCACCTACACATTGCCTATTGCTCTCACCCAAGTGCGCCACCTCATTCACACGGCCTCAGAAAAAGACACCGCTTTAATCGCCCAGCTTGCCTTATTTCTAGGTGAATATTTACATAGAATGGCCGATTTTGCCGCTTCCCAAAAATATTTAGAGCAGACCTTGGCCCTCAGTCAGCAGGTATACGGTCGCTATCACACCCAAGTTGCCAGATGCTTAAATAGTTTGGCTGCGCTGCACACACGGTCGGGGAAATATCAGGCGGCGGGGGCAGCTTTTCAAGAGGCATTGGCTGTCTACGAGGCTATCTACGAACCAGAACACCCTCATATGAGAATCCTTCTGAGTAATATTGGTTATCTGCTTACACTTCAAGGGAGTTATCAACAAGCAAAACCCTATTTGGAAAGAGCCTTACCTCCACAAACAGAAGTGAATGGCAATCAATCAGTGTCTAACGCATCCAAATACAACAATTTGGGCATTGCGTTGCTACATCTGGGTGAACTGGCTGCTGCACAGGTCTATTTGGAACGCGGCTTGAATTTACGGCAAAGCACGCTGGCACCGGACCATCCCTATATAGCTGTAAGCTTGCAAAATATGGGGCTTCTTGCTATTCGGCAGGGGAATTTCGCAGTAGCACAAAATTATTTGGAGATGGCACTCTCTATCCGTGAAAAGGCAGTCGGCCACAAACACCCGCACATGGCTCGTAGCCTCAACGCGCTAGGGGAGCTTTTTCTGGCACAGGCGGATTATGAGACGGCTCGTCTTTATTTTGAACAAGCCCTCGCTATTCAAGCTGAGGTTCTCATTGCCCAGCATCCTGAAAAGGCGGCTCCGCTGAAAAATCTGGGCGAAGTTTATTGGGCAATGGGGCAGCGGGAGCAAGCACGGCCGTTTTTTGAACAGGCGCGAGATATTTTGCTGGAAACGGCCGTTTCCACCCACCCCGACCTCTCATCCATCCAGCAAAAATTAGCCGCTCTCTAAGGTGACAGGCACTTTTGGGCGTACCCGTCACCTTGGAAAACGGCCGTTCTCACCGATTACTCACAACTGTTTACCGATTACTGAACCTACCCCCCCGGCACAATCGCAAACGTAAACTCACCCACCTCATTAGACTGGCTCTGGCTGCCGCCACAATCCACCAGCAGATAGTAGAAGTAGTTGATTGCCACGCTGGTCAGCGAACCACTGCCATCATAATTGGCTGGGTCGTCGGTCAGCCAGGTGTGGCCGACATACGGGGTACTGCTACGATACAGGCTCTCACTACAGGAGCCGCTGGGCGTTGGCAGCCAGCTAAAATAGCCATTTGGCTGCATCGTAAGCTGCACACGCGCCACTTCCACCGCCCCAGCCGTACACGCCGTACCCGCGTTGATGGGGCGTAACTCGCCGCGCTGGTCGGTGACACTCTGGTCGCAGATCCAACTGGTGCCGTTGTTGCTGATCGTCGTCCCGTTAGGGATAGCACCAATGGCGTCACTACCCACACCGGGCAAGTGCGTCTTCGTGGGGCCACCGTTGTCCGCCAGATTACCCAACAGCAGCGTGGCGTTATTGGCTGAACCGGTGCCAGGGGTCGCACCCACACAACTCGCGTCATCCGACAGGTTGTAGCCATTGTCATTGAGCGTGCCGCCGTTGCTACAGTTGTTACCACTTGCGCCGTCGGCAAAAATATTCCCCGCCAAGTGTACCGTGCCGGAGCTATTGAGAAGGCCGATACCCGAGTTGCCGGAGAAGGTGCTATTGGTCATCGTCAAGTTGGCATAGTTATCAATGCCCCCGCCGGTAGGTGCCAGGTTGCCAGAGAAGGTGCTGTTGACCACCGTCAAAGTACGCTTGTTATCAATGCCACCGCCGTTGTTGCTCGCCGAATTGCCTGAGAAGGTGCTATTGATCACAGTTGCCGTACTATAGTTTCCGATGCCACCCCCGTAGGTTGCGGTGTTGTTGGAGAGCGTGCTGTTTGTTATAGTCAGCGTGCCGCCATTGTGGCGAATACCACCGCCATCATCGGTTGCCGTATTACCGGAGATGGTACTGGTGCTTACCACCAACGTGCCGCTGTTCGTTATCGCGCCGCCGTTATCTGCGGAACCGTTTTGCAGAGTGGCCTGGTTGACGGTGAAATTGCCGGCCGACGCAACATTAAAAATTTGCACACTGTTACCGCCATCAATAAAGTAGCCCGCACCCTCTAGGGTAATTTCGCTTGAGATTGGCGGCAGGGCACTGGTCAGGGTAATGTTTGCCCCCAGCGTAATGGTGTCTGCGGTAGGACTGGGGCTTTCGTTTGCATTCGCCAGCGTGATGCAGCCACTAAGTTCATTAGCAGTTGTCACCGTCCAAGAGGGGCAAAGCGGTGGCGGCACCACTTCGACCGCCCCGGCGCTACAACTATCCCCACTATTGATGGGACGTGACTCACCCCGCTGATCGGTAGCACTCTGGTCGCAGGTCCAACTGGTGCCGTTGTTGCTGATTGTCGTCCCATTTGGGATCACGCCAACGGCATCGCTACCTGCGCCGGGCAGGTGGGTCTGCGTGGAGCCGCCGTTGTCGGCCAGTGCGCCCAAGTTCAGCGTGGCGTTAGTGGCTGAGCCAGTACCGCCACCAGTGCAAGTACCATCATCCGATAGGTTGTAGCCGTTGTCAGTGAGCGTGCCGTTATTGCTACAGTTGTTACCACTTGCGCCGTCGGCAAAGATATTCCCTGCTAGGTGCGCCGTGCCGAAGCCGATGTAGAGGCCGCTTCCTGAGTTGCCGGAGAAGGTACTGTTAGTCATCGTCAAGTTGAAATCGTTCTCAATGCCACCGCCAACAGGAGCCGAGTTGCCGGAAAAGGTGCTGTTGACCACCGTCAAAGTACGCTTGTTCTCAATGCCACCGCCGTCGCCACTCGCCGAATTACCGGAGAAAGTGCTGTTGATCACAGTTGCTGTGCCATAGTTGCCGATGCCACCCCCGTAGGTGGCGGTGTTATTGGAGAGCGTGCTGTTAGTGATGGTCAGCGTGCCGCCATTGTGGCTAATACCGCCGCCATCCTCGGTTGCCGTATTACCGGAGATGGTACTGGTGTTTACCACCAACGTGCCGCTGTTCGTTATCGCGCCGCCGCTGGTCGCAGCACCGTTTTGCAGGGTGGCCTGGTTGATGGTGAAATTGCCGGCCGACGCAACATTAAAAATTTGCACACTGTTACCGCCATCAACAAAGTAGCCCGCACCCTCCAGGGTGATTTTGCTTGAGATTTGCGGCAGGGCATTGGTCAGGGTAATGTTTGCGCCCAGCGTGATGGTGTCTGCGGTAGGGCTGGGGCTTTCGTTCGCATTCGCCAGCGTGATGCAGGCATATAGTTCATCAGCAGTTGTGACCGTCCAGGACGTGCAGACAGGCATCACTTCCACCGCCCCGGCGGTACAACCATCCCCGCTGTTGATTGGGCGTAACTCACCCCGCTGGTCAGTGGCACTCTGGTCGCAAGTCCAACTGGTGCCATTGTTACTGATTGTCGTCCCATTTGGGATCGCGCCAATGGCGTTACTGCCCGCGCCGGGCAGGTGCGTCTGCGTAGGGCCACCATTGTCCGCCAGATTACCCAGAGCCAGCGTGGCGTTATTCGCCGACCCGGTGCCGCTGAAGCCACAACTCGCGTCATCCGACAGGTTGTAGCCGTTGTCAGTGAGCGTGCCAAAGCTGGTGCAATTATCACCACTGGGACTGTCGGCAAAGATTGTCCCGGCCAGATGCGCCGTGCCAAGGTTGTAGATGCCGCTGCCGAAACTGGACGCGGCGTTCCCGGCGAAGGTGTTGTTTGTCACTATCAGCGTGCTACCGTTTACGATACCACCGCCATTAATGGCCGAGTTACCAGAGAAGGTGCTGTTGGTCACTGTCAGCGTGCCGCCACCAACGTTGTAGATGCCGCCGCCGTAGGCAGTTGCCTCATTGCCAGCGAACGTGCTATTCGTCACCGTCACCCTACCCCCATCGTTTCTAATGCCGCCACCATTACTTGCGAAACCATTTTGCAATATCGCCTGATTGGCAGTGAAATTACCAGCAGAGCTCACACCGAATAGCTGCACGCTGCTGTCACCATCAATGGTGTAACCTGCGCCTTCTAGCGTGATCGCACTCGTGATCTGCGGCAGGGCTACGCTCAGCGTGATGTCCGCGCCCAGCGTGATGGTGTCCAGCCCGATACCATTGGTGTTGGCGTTGGTGATGCAAACCGCCAGTTCATCTTCATTAGCCGCTGTCCAGGAGGAGCAGGGGGGCTCCACGACCTCAACTGCGCCGCTCGTGCAAGCCGTCCCCACGTCGATCGGACGATCTGCGCCGAGTTGGTCGGTGGTCGTCTGGTTGCAGGCCAGCGTCACGCCATTGTTGTTGATCGTCGTCCCACTCGGGATGGCGCCAATGGCCGCACTGTCCGTGCCGGGCAGATGGGTCGGCGTCAGGCCGCCGTTGTCGGCCAGCGCGCCCAAATTGAGGGTGACATTGGTTGCCGAACCAACACCGCCGACTGTACAGCTGGCGTCACTCGATAGGTTGTAGCCGTTGTCGGTTTGCGTGCCAGACAAGCGACAGTTGGCGACACTTGAGCCAGCCGCAAAGATATTGCCCGCCAGATGCAGTGTGTTGAGGTTGTAAATACTGCCGCCAAATAGGCTTGCGGCGTTAGCGGAGAAGGTACTACTGGTCGCGGTAAACGTGCCAAGATTATAGATAACGCCGCCACTAGAAGAGGCCGAGTTGCCAGAGAAGGTGCTATTGGTCGCCGTTAACGTAGACCCAGTCGCATTGTAAATGACGCCACCGTTGGATGCTGCATTGCCGGAGAGGGTACTGCTGGTAAGCGTAACCGCGCCAGCATTGAAGATTGCACCACCATTAACGATGGAACCGTTTTGTAACGTAGCTTGGTTAACGGTGAGATCACCACTCGCCCCAACATTGAAGACCCGCATACTACTGCCGCCAGCATCAATGGCATAGCCCGCTCCTTCAACCGTGATTTCGCTGGTGATCTGCGGCAATGGACTGCTGGACAGGTTGGTCAGGTCAATGTCCGCGCCCAACGTGATGGTATCGGCCGTGGGGCTGGGGCTTTCGTTGCCGTTGGCTCGGACAATGCAATCATACAGTTCATCAGCGGTTGCGACCGTCCAGATTGGGCAAGGCGGTGGCACTTCAACCGCACCAGCGGTGCAAGCATTGCCGCTATAAATCGGGCGATTGTTGCCGATCTGGTCTGTCGTTGTGCCATTGCACGCCATGGTTACGCCATTATTGTTGATATTCGTCCCGTTAGGAATCGCGCCGATGGCATCGCTACCTGTGCTGGGCATATGAGTCTGCGTAAACCCACCGTTGTCGGCGAGTGCGCCGAGGCTGAGCGTGGCGTTGGTCGCCGAGCCAGTGCCGCTGTTGGTGCAGGTGGCATCATCCGATAGGTTGTAGCCATTGTCGTCAATGGTACCGCCCTGAAAGCGGCAGTTGTCACCGCTTATATTCCCGACGAAGATGTTGCCTGCCAAATACAGCCTCCAACCACTAGTGCCTTGACTGTAAATGGCATCGCCCAGGTTGCTCGCCGAGTTGCCATAGAAGGTGTTGCTGGTTGACCTCACCTCACCGCCAATGTTGTTGATGGCGCCGCCCTGGCCGCCGGACGAGTTGCCAGAGAAGGTGCTATTGGTCACCGTTACCTGGCCATTAGTAGAGTTGTTGATGGCGCCGCCTATAGTCTCAGCAATGTTGTCAGTGAACGTGCTATTGCTCACCGTCACCACGCCGGAGCTGAAAAAGTTGTAGATAGCGCCGCCACCGGTTCCCCAATTGTTGGAGAAGGTGCTGTTGCTCACAAACAGTGGGCCGTTATTGAAGATGGCACCGCCGGGGATGCCATAGCCGTTTTTCAGTGTGGTTTGGTTGATGGTGAGGTTGGCGATTTTTGCAACATTGAAGATACGCACCCCAATGCCACTGCTGGGTACGCCGTCCCAGCCGCCATCGATGGCGTGGCCCGCGCCCTGCAAGACAATTGTGCTCTCAATGACCGGCAGGGGGCTGGTGGTCAGGGTTGCTAGGTCGATGTCTGCGCCGAGGGTAATGGTGCCGCCGCTGCCAGCATTGGCGGCGGTGATGCAGTCGTACAGTTGGTCGGCTGTTGTGACGGTGGCGGGCAGGGTGCAGCTTGCCTGCATCAAGGGGGCTGCCCTGACGGTGGTGGGTGGCGTGTTTGCGTAGGCTGCCAGCAGCAGCCAGCTTAACAGGAAGGTGATGGCGATAGTTTTTAGGGGGTGGGTTGGTTGTTGCTTCATTCGGTTTCTCCTAAATCACGGTTTTGGCGGCTATCATTATGCTAACCGCTCGTCAAGGGAACGTCCAAGGGTTTTTGCTAGTATACAAAACAAGACGTTACACGAACGTGACACGATGTGGGGAAAACGGCCGTTTTTTGAACAGGCGCGGGAGATTTTGGTAGAAACGGCCGTTTTCACCCACCCCCATTTAGCCGCCCTGTGAGGTGACAGGCACTTTTGGGCGTACCTGTCACCTTGGAAAACGGCCGTTCTCACTGATTACTGACAACTGTTTACCGATCACTGAACCTACTCCCCCGGCACAATGGCAAACGTAAACTCACCCACCGCATCCGACTGCGCCGTGGAACTGTCACAGTCTACATAGAGATAGTAGAAATAGTTCGTTTCCACGCTCACCAACGACCCACTGCCATCATAGTTGGCTGGGTCGTCGGTCAGCCAAGCGTAGCCAGTATAAGGCGTTGCGCTGCGATAGAGACTTTCCGTGCAGCCGCTTTGATCCGGTGTCCAGCCGTAAGAGCCATCGGCAGACATCGTCAGCGTGGGTGTCGTTGCCACCTGCGCTTCAGCCTCATACGCTCCCATGTCGCAGGCACCTTCCTGTGGCCGAGCCACGCCTCGCTGATCAACGGCTGGACAACCGCTGCCCGTCACCGCATCAATCGCCGGACTGCCAGCCAGCAACGCCTTGGTTGGGGTGGCCCCGCCGTTGTCTTGCAGCGGCCCTAGCTTGGGATCAACCCCAACAATAGAGCCGTTGCCGCCGTTGCCAATGCCACACGCCTTACCGCCGGTGCCTTCAATAAAGTTATCGCCGTTGTTCGTCACCGTCGCATCGTTTTCACAATCCTTGTTGTTGTCGGCGATGAGCGACCCCTGCAAAATCAGTGTGCTGCTGTTGAGAATGCCGCCGCCGCGACTCGGCGCGGTGTTGGCGGCTACTGTGCTGTAGAGCAGTTGCAGCGTCCCGTTGGCGTTCCAAATCCCACCGGCTTGGAGGGAAGTGGCGGTGTTGTTGCTAACGGTGCTGTTGCGTAGGAGCAGATTGTTAGAATTGATGATGCCACCGCCAGAGCCAGCCGTGTTGTAGCTGATGGTGGATTGTTCGATAGTGGCAGTCCCTGTCGCGCCGTTCCACAAGGCACCGGCGACATAGGCTCGGCTGTTGGTTAGCTGACTTTGGCTGAGCGTCAGGGTGCCGCTGTTGTGAATGGCACCGCCATACGCTGTCGCGTCACTCCCCAGCAGACAGCCGTTGCTCAGCGTCAGGTTGTTAAGGGTGAGGTCGCCGCTGGCGGTGATGAGCAAGTGGCGGAAGGCGGGGTCGCTGCCGTCACAGCTGTAGCTGCTGTCGCGGCCAATAGTGTAGCCATTGCCTTGCAGCGTGATCTCGCTGGTGATGGGCACCAAGCCACTGTTGCCCAGACTGCTGTCGCTAATTTGGGTGAGGGTGACATCGCTGGTGAGGGTGATAGTATCGGCCGTTCCGTTGACATTGGCACATTGCAAAGCCGTGTTCAGTTCTGTTTCGCCACCGCTGCTCATGGTATAAGGGAAGGCAACCCCTGCTTCCGTACAGGAGACCTCAACTGCCCCAATGTCACACAGTCCCAACTGGGGGCGACTTGTCCCCCGCTGGTCGTCGGTATAGGTGGTGCCGCAGCCGTTGGTGCCAGCGGGAATCTGGTCGCGGGCGGGGCTGCTTAAGGTTGGGAGATGGGTTGGGGTGGGGCCACCGTTGTCGGCTAGGGCATTTAGCCCCACGTCGCCAACGGTGGCGTTGCCCGTGCCGCCGCTGCTGAGGCAGCGGCCGTCGCTGTCGAGATTGTAGCCGAGGGTGGCATCAATGATTGCAGGTCCATCACAATCGGCTGTGTGACCCGCTACAATGCTATTTTGCAGACGTACCGCTGTGTAGGTTAAACCGATGTCCGTTCCATTAGCGTAAATACCCTTCCCGCCATTGTTAACAACCGTTGTATGCGCCAGCGTAACAATATCGGTTGCTTCGGCTGCCGCAGTCAGAACGGTATAGATAGTCCCATTCGCTGTGGCATCGTTGCCGCTAATCGTACTGTTGCTGACATCTGCCCGAGCGTCTTGGACATTCAGGGCGGCACCTTGGATGCCTGTATTGCCAGAGAAGGTTGTGGTATTGATGGTTGCCGTTGCAAAAGCCATCATAATGCCAGCACCAGCTGGTGCTGAATTGTTAGTAAAAGTCGTGGTATCCATGTTAAGCGTCCCGAGTTCAACATATATCCCACCACCAAACCCTGAGTTCGGATTACTAACAGCCCCCGTCGCTTGATTCTGACTGAAAGTGCTGTTGGTTATAGTCGAGCTGCCGTCTCGAAAATAGATGGCACCACCAAGACCAAAGTTATCGGAGTTACTGGCAGTGGCAGTGTTGTTGTCAAACGTTGCATGGTCAACTTCGAGCGAGCCGGAGTCGCTATAGATGGCCCCACCATACTGGGCATCGTTTTGGCTAAACTCTGAGTTGATGACAACAAGCGTGTTCTTGTTGTAGATCCCGCCCCCCCAACCTTCTGTCTGATTATTCTTAACGACACTGTCCTTGATCGTAACGGTACCATTGGTCCAACTGTTGCGAATGGCACCGCCATAGCCAGCGGCGCCAGAGAGGCTGGTGGTGTTGCCATTTTGGAAAATAAGGTTATTAAAGGTGATGGTTAGGTTGTCGGCACCGATGGTGAAAATACGGCCGTTATTCTGCCCATCAAAAATAACCGCTGGCCCACCGTCAATGTTGCCGACAGTCCCTTTGATCTCCAAATTACGGGTGATGGTGTGGCTGCCGGTGATGGTGACGTATGCATTAATATTGATGGTGGCACAACTGCTGTCAGCCAGGGCGAGTTCAAAGGCGGTTTGGGCGGAGGCAGCGCCAACATTGCAGATGGCGGCGACTTCGGCATGGGTGGGGCTGGCAGCCAGCAGCAGCCAGCTCAATAGCAAAGCGATTATTACGGTTTTTATAGGTTGGATTGGTCGTTGCTTCATCCAATTTCTCCTAAATCACGGTCTTGTCGGTTATCATTCTGTCGGCCGTTCGTCAAGGGAACTTCCAAGGGTTGTAGATAGTATACAAAACAAGACGTTACACGAACGTTACACGATATGGGTTAGGGAGGGGAAAACGGCCGTTTTCCTATCTCAAACTATAAAATTCAACAAATCACAGACAGCCAATATCCATCGGACTGATGTTTGGCATGGGCTGCGCCCGAAAAGACAAAGAAAAGCCCGATTTTTCCTCAAAATCGGGCTTCTCCATTCATACGACACTCGATTCAGACCTGACAGGTTTTGTGCATTCTGCGAATGCCAACCTGTCAGGCCCTGGTCAAAGACCAGCTACGGATTCATCGTCACATGCAGCCCGTCAATATCGCCAGAGAAACCAACGGCCGAAGCATCAAAGAACAAGCCAGGCCCGAAGGTTCCCGCCGTGTTGTCGCCAAGTGCCGTGGCGTGCAGGATGAACACATCCCGCCGCTCTGCACCGACGGCCGAGAAGCTGCCGTTAAGTGAGAAGTAGAAGTCACTGCCGGTATGGAACAACGCATCCACATCAACCGTGTTGCCGACCTTTGAGTTGTCAACCCCCATCGTCCACACCCCGGTGCTCATATCGAACAGCATCACATCCTCGCGTTGCGCCACCAGACTGCTGCCGTTCACCTTAGCCTCGCCAGTGGTGGAGACGGCAAAGATGGGCAGCACGGAAGAAACCCACAGCCCGTCAATGTTTTCACTACTGCTGGTCAGATCGTGGGCAGAGCCATCAAAGAAGAGGCTAAAAATGCCCGTCGTGGCATCGTAGAAGACAATATCCTGTCTCGTCACCGCGCCTACATCCGGGATCGTCACCTCACCATCAAAGCTCATGTAGATGCTGCCGTTGTCGGTGATGTGGAAGGCATTGATGTCGCGGGTGAAGCCTTGCAGCGACCCATCAAAGAACAGCACCCAGGTGTTGCTGTCGGGGTAGTAGGCGAGAATGTCCTCATCCTCATAGCGCACACCGCCAACGCCGCCGCTGCCGGTGGTGCTGAGGTAGATGATGTTGCCTGTTGAACTGCTACCACCGCTGTTGATGAGGGTGTCTTCGCCTTCGCTGTTGTTGCCCACAGTGGGGTCTAGGGTGTCGCTGCTAATGGTGGCGGTGTGAACGGCCGTTCCCGCCGCAATCGCCTTCGTGTCCAAGGTAATCGTGGCCCCAGCACCATTGACTAGCGTCCCCAGCGAACAGGTCACGGTCGTTGTGCCGCTGCACGTCCCCACGCTGCTGCTGACGCTTTGCAGCAGCACCTTGCTGTCCAGGCTGATGACAACCTGCACATTCTGCGCCGCATCTGGCCCGTTGTTATGGACAGTGACACTGTAGCGAATGGCATCGCCCACTGTCACCGGGTCGTTGTCCTCAACGAGGATAATGCTCAGGTCGGCTTCATCCCCTGCGGGTGGCGGGGTGATAGCCAGCAGCGGCTGGTCGGCGTTGATGGCAAAGCCGGTTACGCGCCGCGTATAGCCCACGGTTGAGCCGTCGAAGAAGAGATCGGGGTCGTAGCTGCCGGCCGTGTTGCTGCCTAGCGATGTTGGCACAAAGCGGAAGATGTCTTCATCTTTGCCGGAGAGTCCCGTCACGCTAAAGTCGCCAGTCGTCGTCAGGTAGAGATCGCCTGTGGTTGTGTCTAGCCAGACACCGTTGGTGTTTTCGCTGCTCATGTCCACATCGCTGCCGTCGTAGAGCAGTTCAAAGTCACCGGCGGTGGTCGCGCCCAGACTGGTGGCGTTGAACACAATCAGGTCTTCGTCGGCACCGCTGATGCTGCCGCCGCCCGTGGCGGGGACGCTCCAGGAGCCGGTGGTGGAGAGGATGAGGCGGCCATCGGCCGTCACCCCTACTGCATCAATAGCGGCCGTTAAGCCCACGTCCGAGCCGTCAAAGACGAGGGCAAAAGTGCCGCTGGTGGTCTCGCCCAGGCTGGCGGGGAAGAACTGCACCACATCGCTGCGGGTCACGCTGCCGACACCTGGCACGTTGACCGGATTTTTGAAGGCCATCAGGATGGAGCCGTCTTCGAGCAGGCTAAAGCCATAGATGTCGTCGGTGATGTTGACATCGGAGCCGTCGAAGTACATCGCCCAACTGCCGTCGGCCGGGTCGTAGGCGATGATGTCCTCATCGGCGTAGGCCAAGCCGTTGATGCTGGCGGTGTCTTCGCTGCTCAGGTACAGCACGTAGGTGGTAGACGATACTTCGACTGCGCCGGCCGTGCAGTCACCGCTGCTATTGAGCGGACGCAGTTCACCCCGCTGGTCGGTGGTCGTCTGGTTACAGGCCAGCGTCACGCCATTGTTGTTGATCGTCGTGCCGTTGGGGATGGCCCCAATGGCGGCACTTCCCGCGCCGGGCAGGTGCGTCTGCGTCGGGCCACCATTATTCGCCAGCGCACCCAGGTTCAGGGTGGCACTATCCACCGATGTACCAATGAAGCCGCAGGAGGCGTCATCCGATAAGTTGTAGCCATTGTCTGTAACAGCATCAATGATGGTACAGTTGTTGCCCGTGGCCCCAGCGGCAAAGATATTCCCAGCCATATGTGGCGTAAAGCCACGGATGCTGCCACCTAAGTTGCCAGAGAAGGTGCTGTTGGTCACCGTCAGCGTGCCGGCGGTGCCATAGGTGCTGATACCGCCGCCCGAGGCA
>JAGQGA010000200.1 GCA_020432595.1 Anaerolineales bacterium
TGAGCGTGCGCTCATCCTTGGTACCCAAGAGCGCCCGCAGGAAAGATTTCTCAAACGGCCGTAAATCCTTCTGCTCTTTCTCCGTCCGCGTAAACCGGTGCGTCCGCTCCTCCTCGGTGATGGTCACATAGCCGCGCCGCGCCAAATCGAGCAAAATGGACATAATGTCGCTCATGTCTGCCTTTTCATCCACCAGCGTGCCAATCACCGCCGGAGATAGCTGATCGGGCGGCTCAGACAAATATTCCGGCACGATGAGGTCAATTTGCGGGTCGCGCCCCCGCGTGTACCACATCACCAGCACCCCCAGCGGCCCCGTCACCGCCAGAAAAACGCCAATTGCCAAAATGAAGGTGCCAGCCACACTGCTGCGCTCTTCACGGCTTTGCCAGTCCGGTTTGGGAATATCCAGCAGCCCATGGGGAAACTGCACGCGCACGTCAAACGAGTCGCCCACCAACAGGGGGAAGGCGCGTTCGTAGGTGATTAAACGGCCGTTTTCCCCCACATCAATCACCACCGTACTGTCTTCGGCCCCACCTGTATACGCCGCCACCAAATAATCGGTTGTGTCCGTATACTGCTGCGCCGCCACCCCCTCTGGCAGCCGAATCGTGACCCGGCTGGCCTGCACCCGCGCCGGATGGTCGTTGGGAATGACCGTCCAGTAAATCTGGTCACCTGACCCCTCGTCCAGTGTGCCTACGCGCACGCCGCCTTTGATGGTGTAGCTGAAGGTGTAGGTATGTTCCCCGACAGTCGGCTCAAAATACCAGTAGATAAAGGTTTCTGACCCCTCTTGCGTAATTTTGAACGTCCCCGGTGCGTTGGTGCTCGCCTCCGTATAATTGCGGTCGCCTTCGCGCACCTTCACATTAGTGATCCCCTCATTATTGCCGGCCGTCCCCGTGACAATGCTGCGGAAGCCATAGGTAAACGGCTCGCCAGAAAAATCAAGCGTTTGCCGCTCCACCACATCCAGATCCCCATTTTCGCGCAGTGTCATGTCAATATCCCACTGCCGCCAAAAAAAGACTTTGCTCTGGGCAAAGCTGGTTGCCGGAGCCAGCAGCATCAATAGCAACAGCACCCCAATCATGTAAACAGTTGTGGATTTTTTCATAACGCCATTATGAACCAGACCGCAAGAGGTGGCAAGTAGCTGGTAAAGAATTTTCAATGAAATGGCCGAATGCGGCTGGTGGCTAGTGGTTGGTGGCTGGTAAGAAGTGTCACCAGCCACCAGCACCCCGCCACCAGCCACAGACTTTTATTTGGAAACGGCCGTTAACGGCTTGGCATCTTCGCAAAACACAAAGCTGCTGGTGCCATTGGTGTGGTAAAAATAATCCTTGCCGTTCACCCGCAGCATAATTTGGTAGCCCGATGTCAGCACCTGGGCATACATCATGCCCGGTTGCGGGCAGCCCAAACTGCTATCGCGCCATTCGGCCGAAACAGCCTGCACCATTTCAACTGCGTTAATGTCTACCCCAAGCCGCTGGCTCAAATCCTGTGCGGCATCGTTTTGCAGCTTTAGCAGCGGGTTAGGCACGCCGGGAGCGGGCATGACGCGGGGTTCGCTGGGTTCTGTGGGGGCAGATGGGGTAAGCTTGCTCAAATCAACCGTGGTTGGCTGGGATGAGGTCGCCCGTTCAACGGTGGTTTCATCATCATTCATTTCGCTTTCTCCAGATTCAGGAATGGGGGTTGGCTCCACCGTAACAGTTACAGCCAACAGAGCCGTCTCGCCTATGGTTGGAACGATGGTGGGCAAAACGGCCGTTTCTTCCACCGCCACCTGCTGTGCACCACACCCCACCAACAGCAGCAGCACCCCCGCCAATCCAAGCAAACGTTTCATTGTTAATCTCCGTAAAGTGGCTGGGGGCTAGTGGCTGTTGGCTGCCAACCACTAGCCACCAACCACCATACTACAAGCGGCGCAACCAAAACCAGGCCGATGCCCAAGTGGCATCCTTCATTTCCGTCACGCCTCTTTCCACCCGATCCAGCACAAAACCATCGGTGAACAGAGTCAAAACGGCCGTTTCCTCCATCCCTCGTGGCCCATCCTCCTGCTCCCGCCCCACCTCTTGCAGCCGGGCATACAGCAAGTATTGGCCGCCCAACCGCAGCAAGCGGCGCAACTGAGCCGCATACCCCGCCTGCTGCGCCGCGCTCAAGGCGTGGAAACAGCCCACATCCAGTGCCAAATCATAGACCCCGGTCAGAAAGTCCAATTCGGCCACGGAAGCAGCGTGAAATTGCACCCGGTCGGCCAAATGAACGGCCGTTGCCCGTCGCTGCGCCTCGGCCACCGCCTGCGGCACAAAATCTACGCCATCTACCCGCCAGCCCAACTGCGCCAAATAAATGGCTGCCCGCCCAAAGCCACAGCCTAAATCCAGCGCCCGCCCCGGCGGCAGTTCCGCCGCCAGTGCCACCACCTCCGGCGGCGGCAGCCGGTCATCCCACGGCACCCCACCCGCCTGATACCGTTCCACAAATCGTTGAAAAGTGATTTCTTCGCTCATGAGCAGAGTTATAAAACAGGACGTGTCGAGACGCAAAATTTTGCGTCTCGACAAAACGGGTAAAATGGTGAGTCTCTAAGAAGATCGTAAGAGGTTGCCTCTGAAAACGGCCGTTATCTTGGCAATCACCCTCCACAAGCTATAATGCAATCCGCTTACGAGCATGAGACATGATGCGTAAACTAAGATTGCTCATTCTGCCGTTACTTTTGCTGATTGGCTTGATCATCTGGCTCCTTCCCACCCTCCTCAAAACAATCCCCAGCCGCTACCTTGTTCGCCTGCCGGAACCACTACAGCAGCTTGGGTTGCCCGATGACCAGGTGCCAATCTTGCCCACTGTTTCCAGCCCCGTCAATGCCGACGCGCTGCTGGGAACGGGTGTGGTTCAGGCTGCCAGCCTGCCGGCCGTCGTCGCCGAACCCGCCACACCAACGGCCGTTCCTGTGGCAGGTCAGGTGGAAGTGGTGGCGACAGAAACGGCCGTTCCTACCCTTGCTCCCACCGCCACCCCCTGGCCCATCCCCACCACCGCTCGGCTCAACGGCATCGAGCATCAATTCCAAACGTGGAACAACTGCGGCCCCGCCACCATTGCCATGACCCTCAGCTACTTCCAGTTCCACGTCACCCAAAGCGACACTGCCACCTACCTTAAGCCCAATCCCGAAGACCGCAACGTTAGTCCTTACGAAATGGCGCGTTATGTCAACAAGCAAACCCCGCTGCAAGCCATCAACCGCGCCAACGGCACCGCCGACATGCTCAAGCTGTTTGTTGCTAACAACATTCCCGTCATTATCGAACTAGGCATTGAGCCACCGGGCGAATACCGCTGGCTGGGTTGGTACGGCCACTACCTGCTCGTCGTCGCCTACGATGATGCCCAGCAGCAGTTTTGGGTCTATGATTCCTGGTTTGGCACTAGTGACACCCCGATGGAAAACGCCGACCGTGACGGGCGCGAGCTTTCCTACGAAACGCTGGCGCGGGATTGGCCCCATTTCAACCGCAACTACATCCCCGTTTACCGGCCGGAACAGGCAGAATTGGCAGCCGCCATCATTGGCTACAACATGGACGATGCCACCATGTGGCAAAACAATTTGCGCCTGGCGCAAACGGAAGCAGCGCGGGAACCCAACAACGCATTTTTCTGGTTTAACCTGGGTACCATCTACAACGCCCTCGGCCAATATGCCGAAGCTGCCACCGCCTTTGACCAGGCTCGCGCCATTGGCCTCCCCTGGCGAATGCTTTGGTATCAATTTGGCCCCTTTGAAGCGTATTACCAGGTGGGGCGCTATGACGATGTGATCTTATTGGCCGATGTGACGATGAAGGATCGGCCCTATTTTGAGGAATCTTTTTATTACAAAGGTCTGGCACTGCAAGCGCAGGGCGACACTGCCGGAGCAGCCACCCTCTTTAACGAAGCCATCCGCTTTAATCCGTACTTTGAACCGGCGGTAGTGGCACTTAACAGTAATCAGTAAACAGTAATCGGTATGAATAAACGAACGCGAAACATCATCCTGCTGATTGTGATCTTGCAGGTTTTTCTCATCGGGGGGCTGCTGGCGTTGCCAACGGCCGTTCAAGCCATTCCCGGTCGCTATCGGGTGGCGTTGGCCGAACGGTATCCGTCGGTTAGTGAAATGGCCGAAGGGGTTATTGAGCGGGTGGCTCCCGTAGCAACGGCACTGCCGGCCCCCGCCGCCGCCCAAGCCTCGGCAGAAGAGGTGGATTTGGGGGCGTTGATTGGGACGCAGGTGGAACCAACGGCCGTTCCCACCGTCCCGCCCACCTCTACCCCTGAACCAACGGTGGCGGCGGTGGAAGAAACGGCCGTTGATGCCACCCCACTGCCCACCGCCACCGTGGAACCCACACCCACCATTGAACCTATACCTGAGCTACCCCCCCGGCCGGCGCAGGTGCGGCTCGAAGGCATTGAACCGGTACGCCAAACCTTTAACAACTGCGGCCCCTCCAATCTGGTTCAGGTTATGAACTTCCACGGCTCCACCGTCACCCAAGAAGAAGTCGCCGCTTATCTGAAGCCCAATCCCGAAGACCGCAACGTGAGCCCCTGGCAAATCGCCGATTATGTCAACGAAACCACCTTTGGGCAGTTCAAGGCGGGTGCTTATGCTGGTGGCAACATGGAAATGATCAAACAGTTTGTCGCTGCCGGGCTGCCCGTCGTCATTGAAAAGGGGTACTACCCCAACGTAGACAACGCCCCTGGCTGGTGGGGCCACTACCTCACCGTCTTTGGCTATGACGACGACAAAGAGGAAATGTACAGCCTCGACACCTATCTCGGCCCCTTTGACGGCAGCGGGCGCGTGGACAGCTATGAGGAAATTGAACTGTACTGGCAGCAGTTCAACTACACCTTCTACGTCGTCTATGAGCCACAGCAAGAAGCGCTAGTCAACCAAATTTTGGGGTCAGAGATGCTGGATGAATTTACCATGTGGCGCAACGCCGCTGCCGTAGCCGAACAGCAAACCCGCGAGGAACCGGACAACGCTTTTTCCTGGTTTAATGTTGGCACCAATCTGACACAGTTGGGCGAGCTAACGGGGGAACAGCAATATTATCAGGGTGGGGCGCAAGCATTTGACAGGGCACGGGAAATCGGCCTGCCACCGCGCATGTTGTGGTATCAATTTCGCCCCTATTATGCTTATCTTAAAACGGGACGCTATCAAGACATTGTTGACTTGGCGAATGCCACGCTGGAAACGCAAGGTGGACGCAATGTCGAAGAAACGTATTGGCACAAAGGCCATGCCCTTGTCTTTTTGGGCGACATCGCGGGCGCGGCTGAAGCATACCGCGAAGCCCTCCGCGCCAACCCCAACTTCTACCCAGCACAAATCTCCCTTGATTCGATTGGGGGATAAAGAGCATGGGGAGTAGGGAGTAAGGAGTGGGGCGTACATTTCTACACCCCACACCCCACTCCCTACTCCCTACTTCTTGAACGCGGTGCCATTCATTGCCGTGTGAATGGCACCGTCATCTCCCACCCAACCAATGGCAATCTTGGGCGTGGAATGTGCCACGCCCAGCCGCCCCCGCCCGTCTACGACAATCAACCCCGCCATCGAGTTGACAAACAGCCCATCAATGTAATGAATAGCGGCATTGGCCGCCTCTTGCGCCGTAAACCCTTGCGCCATTTTGTCGCAGGTATATTTGGTCAGCAATGCCTGCATGATGTTTTCGCCGTAGCCAGTGGCCCCGGCCGCCCCTACCCCGTTCCAAGCAAAGCCACCCGAACCCAGCAACGGCGAATCCCCGACACGGCCGGCCGGTTTGAGCGGCAGCCCGCTGGTGGAGGTAGCGGCAGCGACGTTGCCCATGCTGTCCATCGCCACTGCGCCCACCGTATCGGCCGTTCCCGTGGCATCGGCTCGCTTGAACTGGGCAAACGCTTCGGGCGTAATCAGCCGCGCATTGGGAACCAGCGGCACCCCCAGCCGCGCCGCCAGTTGGTCAGCCCCGGCTCCCACAAAAAAGCAGTGGTCGGTCTCTTCCAGCACCTTCCGCGCCAGCGAAATGGGGTATTGCACCTGCCGCACCGCCGCCACCGCGCCAAATTTGTGCGTCGCCCCGTCCACAATTAGGGCATCCATTTCCAGCACGCCATCGGCGTTGGGAATGCCGCCCGTACCGGCTTCAAAAACGGGTGCATCTTCCAGCACATTCACCGCCCGCTCCACCGCATCCAGTGCCGAGCCACCCGCTTGCAGAACGTCCCAGCCAACGGCCGTTGCTTGCTGCAAATACCCGGCCATCGCCTCATGCAGATCATCTGCCCAATCCCACGCTCCACCATGTACAATGATTCTTGGTTCCATAGCCCCTTGGTCGGTAAACAGTAAACAGTAAACAGTAAGCAGTCTGAACACTGATTACTGATTACCGATTACTGATTACCGATTACTGTTTCGCAATAGCCGAACGGCCACCGCGCAGCACATATTTTTGCACCTTGCCCGTTGCCGTTTTTGGCAATTCATCCACAAACGTCACCCACTGCGGCGTTTTGAAATGGGCCAGGTTGTCACGCACAAATTGTTTGATGTCGGCTTCGCTGGCTTCGGCACCGGGGCGCAGCACCACAAATGCGTGGGGCGATTCTCCCCACTTTTCGTGTGGCATTCCCACAATCGCCACTTCCAGCACCGCTGGATGGCGCAGCAGCACCCCTTCCACCTCTACCGAGGAAATATTTTCGCCGCCGCTGATGATTACGTCCTTAATGCGATCCCGAATTTCGACGTAGCCATCGGGATGGACGACGGCGGCATCGCCGCTGTGGAAGTAGCCGTTGCGGATGGCTTTGGCGGTGGCTTCGGGGTCGTTGAAATACCCTTTCATGACGACGTTGCCGCGCACCGTAATTTCGCCCAGCGTTTGGCCGTCATGCGGTACTTCGTTGCCCGCTTCGTCCACCACCAGCAGTTCGCCAGAGCTAACCAGCTCCACCCCTTGCCGCGCCTTGATGACGGCGCGTTGGGCGGGCGAGAGGGCGGCATGTTCGGGTAATGGTTCGCAAATGGTGATAAAGGGAGCGGTTTCGGTGAGGCCGTAAACGTGGGTGAGTTCCCAGCCCAAATCCCCTTCAATGCGCTCGATGGTGGCGGCGGCGGGGGGCGCGCCGGCCGTAAATAGTTTCACCCCGCCCTTGACCCCTTCGCGCAGTTCGGCCGGCGCGTTGGCAATGCCGATGAGGACGGTGGGGGCAGCGCAGAACATGGTGATAGCTTCGCGGTTAACGAGGTCAAAAACGGCCGTTGGTGTCACCTGCCGCAAGCAAACATTGCTCGCCCCCCGCGCCAACACAAGCCAGACAAACGTCCAGCCATTGGCGTGAAACATCGGCAGCGTCCACAAATAGCGGTCTTGCGGATGCAGCGCGTGGTGCGCCAGCGTTCCCATGATGTTCATATAGGCGTTGCGATGGGTAATCATCACTCCCTTGGGGCGAGCCGTCGTGCCGCTGGTGTAGTTGATGGAGATGAGGTCGGTTTCGTTGATAGGGGGCTGATTAAACTGGGGCGATGAGGTGAGCAAGGCTGTCTCATAATCAATCCAGCCCAGCTTGCTCCCTTCAAGAGCCACAAATTGCTCTACCTGCGGCAGTTGATCCCGAATGCTGTCCACGGCATCCAAATAATCGCTGTGGACGCAAACGACTTTAGCCCCGCTGTGGTTGATAATGTAGGCAAAATCGTCGGGGATGAGGCGATAGTTGATAGGGACAATGACGGCACCAATTTGGGGAACGGCGTAATATCCTTCGAGATGGGAATGGGTGTTGGGGGCGATGTAGGCGACGCGCTCTCCCTGCTGCACGCCAAACCCTTGTAACACGGCCGACCAGCGGTCGCAGCGGTCAAAGAACTGGGCATAGCTAAACCTTGCGTCTTCGTCTACGACGGCCTCGCGCTGGGCGTATAACCGACGCGCCCGCCGAGCGAATTCCATTGGGGTTAAAGGAACCTCCATATTTGCGCCTCCAAGATCAAGGGATGTTAAATGAAACGTATCGAAATTGGAGATTGGAGATTGGAGATTGTGAAGGTTCATCAATCTCCAATCTCCAGTCCCCAATCCCCATTTCTGGAAGTATAAAGGTAAGGTGATGGGGAGGCAAACGGCCGTTTGTTCTTCCATTTCGTTTTCGCGCTGATCCCTTGTTTCCCAGTTGTTCCATTATCGGCTAATGTAGAGACGCAAAATTTTGCGTCTCTACCTGCCCCCCCACCCACATGCTATAATTCCTCTGCCACATGCCGCCAAAAATTGGTTGCACCTAACGTTGGCACAGACAATCTGAGTATTATCCGCGTTCGCCCCTGTTCGTCCGCGTCCCACCCTAAAGGAGTCCCAATGACCAACCACATCCTCACCGAAACAAAAGCGCAAATCCTCACCCTCACCATCAACCGCCCCGACAAGAAAAACGCCCTCACCCGCGCCATGTATGCCGCCCTGGCTGAAGCCATCAACCAGGCCAATAGCGACCCTGGCGTGCGCGTGCTGCTCATCACCGGCAGCGGCGACAGCTT
>JAGQGA010000201.1 GCA_020432595.1 Anaerolineales bacterium
CCATCATCAACCAACTGCCGCAGCGGGGCGTGGTCATTGAAACAACTGGAGCCTATATTCAAGGGCGGTGGGGAACACAGCAAGAAGGGTTTGGGCGGCTGCGGCTGCTGACGGAAACGGCTGAGGGGATATTAACGGCCGAAAGCTGGCAAGGTGAATTGGAGCGGCGTGTGGTGGTGGCGGGGCAGGTATCGGAAACGGCCGTTTTGCACCAGGCCACTGAAGCCAACATCGCCGGGTTAATTGTGGGCAGTATGCCCGCATCCCTGATACCATTCGCCCAAACGCTCTCCTTCCCCCTCATTGTGACTGATGGCTTTGGACAACCAGCCATGAGCGAGATCATTTTCAATTTGCTCAAAAAGCTGGACAATCGGGAAACAACGCTCTTTGGCAAGATGGATGAGGACAAAGGCAGTCGGCCAGAAATTATTGTAGCGACCGGTGTGCCAAGCCACCAAACGCTTCGGCCACCGGCTCCGCTGGCAGTGGGGCAAACCGTGCGGCTGCTGCGCCAGCCGTATGCCCAGCAATTGGGCAAAGTTGTTAAATTATTTGAGCAAGCGCAGGCACTGGAAACAGGCATTTATACGCCAGGGGCTGCGGTAAAATTAGCAAATGGGCAGGTAGTTTTTGTGCCTGATGCAAATTTGGATGTCATTCAAATGTCAGGTTGAATCGGTATTCAGTTATCAGTAATCGGTCGTCAGTAAAAAACGAACTGCGGCAGACCGTTTAGAGAACAGTGAGTACGGTTCAGAAATGGGAGACAATTATGTCGGATGAGTATTTGGTAGAAGACGAGAATGATGGGTCGTCCAATCGGTCTTTTTTGCTGGCAGCGGCAGCGTTGACCACGCTGCTGGTGCTGGCATCGGTGTGTTCGATTTATTTTTTGCTAAACGGCCGTCAAAGCGAACAAGTGGCGGCTGTTACGGCAACGGTGGCAGCGATTGAGACGCAGAACGCCATTATCATGGTGACAAATGAGGCCGTGACGCAAACGATTGCGGCGATGGAGACGGAGGCAGCACAGCCAACGGAAACACCGGTGCCCACCAACACCACGGCCCCAACCAGCACGCCGGTGCCTACTAACACAGCTACGCCGGTTTTGGCAGAGGAAGAAGCGGCTGCGGACAGCGGCACACCGGCAGCGGATGCCACGGGTGATGCTGCGGGTAATGGTGGGGAAACGGGAACGGCCGTTCCTGGTGACGGCAGTGGCGATAGCAGCGATGGCACGGGTGCCAATGGTGGCACCGCCAGCGACAGTAACAACCGCAACAACACCGCCACCGGCACCCTGCCTCAAACGGGGATTGACACTTGGCAGGCCATGGTTATTGCCGCCGTACTGATACTGGTTCTCTTTGCCGCCAGGCGGCTGCGCCGTGCATAGGAAACTGGTACAGGGACTTGCCTACGCTTTTTGTTAGCTGGTACAATGATGGTGCCTAAAAAAGCGGTGGGGGCAGTGCGCTGTCCTTTTTAGCGCAAGTAAAACACGGTAAGCAATGAAAAAACCAGCCACAATCCTGTTAGTCGAAGATGAAAAACCCATGCTGGAAGGCATGTGCGATCTGTTGAGTATTGTTGATATTGGCTACGACCTACGCATCTTAACGGCCGATAATGGCAAACGCGGGCTAGAGGTTGTATCTAAAGAAATACCCGACCTCATCGTCTCCGACATCATGATGCCACAAATGGATGGGCTGGAATTTTTACGCCATTTGCGCCAAAACCCCAATTGGGTGCAAATCCCCCTCATCTTCCTGACGGCACGAAATGACCGTCGTGCCATCCATGCGGGCACTGCCCAGGGAGCACAGCTTTACATCACCAAGCCATTTAACAGCGGCGAGCTGTTGGAATTGATCAAAACACAGCTTGACCGTGCCTTCCAACTACGCGCCAGCCATCAGCAAAATGTTGACAAGCTCAAAAAAGACTTGCTGCAATTGCTAAATCATGAGTTCCGTACCCCACTCACCTATGTCACAGCCTACTATGAAATGCTAACCTACAGCGTTTCACAGCTACAAGAGACCCACGACTTTGACGAATATTTGCGCGGTATCCAGGTGGGTTCGCAGCGGTTAACGCGGCTGGTCGAGAGCTTGATTCAGGTAATGGAACTGCGTACGGGGGAGATGGCGTATCAGTTTGCCGAGCAGGCAAAACCCATCGCCGACTTCAACCATTTGGTGCAAGAAGCAATTCAAGCCAACCGAGACCAGGCGGAGCAATATGGGGTGCAAATTCATTACGATGATTCGGTAAGATTTCCGCCTGTGCTAGGGATACGGGACAAACTGTTGACGGTGCTAAACGCGCTGCTGGACAACGCCATTAAGTTCACTCATCACCACAAAAAAAGCAATATCTATATCCTGACCTACACAACCGACAATGAACTGCATGTTGCCATTCAGGATGAGGGAATTGGCTTCCCGCTACAAATCAAGAATCGGCTTTTTGATCTGTTTTTTCAATACAAACGGCCGATTTTTGAACAACAAGGGGCGGGGGTTGGCCTCACCATTGCCAAAGGCATTGCCGAGCTACACGGTGGCCGCATTGATGTGGACAGCCAAAAGGGGGTGGGCAGCACTTTTTCGCTTGTTTTGCCCATTTATGATGAGCAGAGCCAAAAGCCATTGCCCACAACCCCAAAACAACCACAAGCAACGGTTCTCATTGTTGAAGATGAGCCGCATTTGCTGGAAGGTTTAAAGGATATCCTGGAGCTTTCGATTGAGACATATGAGCTAACAGTGTTGACAGCGGCAAACGGCCGTTTGGGGCTAGAAATCCTTTCCGAATACCACCCTCACCTGATCATCTCCGACATTATGATGCCGGAAATGGACGGGCTGGAATTTTTACAGGTGGTGCGGCAAAATCCCGCCTGGGTGCAAATTCCCTTTATCTTCCTGACGGCCAAAGGGGAAGAGAGCGACATTCATCACGGCCGGCGCAGCGGAGCCGAAGAGTATATCACCAAGCCCTATGACACCAACGAACTGATTGATCTGGTTCTCAAGCAGCTTGACCGCAACTTCCAAATGCAAAATCTGCAAACGCAAGATTTTGACATGCTCAAGCGCAGCCTGCTCAATCTCATCACCCCCGAATTTCGGCTGCCGCTGGCCGATGTGACCCGCCACTCCGAGGCCCTGGCACTGGGCATTGAAAAAATCGAGACCGAGGGTGAGCTAAAAGAGTCGCTGCGGGGCATTCAGGCCAGCAGCCTGGGGCTAACGCAGTTGGTGGAAGACATCATCACGCTGGCTGAACTGACCACAGGGGAAGCGGCCCAAATCTATCAGCTCCAGGCTCAGGCTATCAATGATGTTGGCTACGTTGTCGAAGAAGCGATTAAACAGGTTCGTACCCTAACGGGCGGCGAGCAGCATATTCATCTAGCGGATATTCCACCACATTTACCACCTGTTTTTGGGGTCAGCACCATTTTGCTGGAAAGTGTGCAGCGGCTTGTGGAAGCTGGAGAGCGTTTGCAAGCGAATGCACCGCATGTCCAGACCTATGTAACGGTCTATGCTGATGCGGTCGAGGTGCATATTGCGGTGCGGTTTGACACGCCGCTGCCGGAGGCCACAGCGCGTGATGTTGAAGCGTTGTTTGCCTCGGACAAGCCCTCAACGTTTGATGCCACGTCGTATGATCCGGGGCTGCGTATTGTAGAAGGGAGTGTGGGGCTGCATAACGGCCGTTTATCCCTGGACAACAACCCACAAACCGGCGTCACCTACACCATCCACCTCCCCGTTTGCCGCCCACCCACCCCATAGTTGTTTTACACCCTGCCTTGCCTTACAATGGAGAAATGACTCATATAAAATCAAAGGGATTGCTGCCAACAATTGACCGCAATCCCTCCTCAGCGTTGGCCGTTTATCACAAACCGCCAATAACCCTAGGGAGAACATAAATGGCATCACTTCTTGAAAAAGCCCAAACCCTTATTCAGGCCAATCTCCACGCCATGGTGGATAAAGCTCTCGAAGCAAACTCCGTTGCCGTGATGAAGCAATATATTCGGGATGCCGAAAACAACCTGGATGAGCTAGAAGATGCGGCTGCCACCGTTGGCGGCGAAGTCAAAACGCTAGAGCGGAAATACAAAGAATACAAGAAAAAGGCCGACCAGCTAGACCGTAATATTGACACCTTCTTGATGCAGGGCAAAGCCGATTTGGCTCGCGCCGCCCAAAACGAACTCAACAGCAACCGCGCCCTGCAAGAACGGTACCACGAACAATGGGTACAACAGCAGCGTGAATATGAAGCCCTGCTCAACGCCCGTCTCAAGCTCCAAGGCAAGCTGCAAACCATTCGCCAAGAGCAGAAAGAGATGGAAGCCTTGCTCAAGCTGGCCGAATCCAAAGAAAAAACCGTCAAAGCCATCAAAAGCCTCGACGACCTCACGGGCATTGGCGATGCCGATATGGCGCGGCTGGGTGACTCCATTCGGGCACGGCTGGACAAGGCCAGTGCCCAAAGCGAAATGTACGCCGGCCGTTTGGACAACCAGATGGAAGACGTGCTAGGCCAGGCCGAGCTAGACATCCAGCTTGAAGAGCGCAAACGGCGGCTAGGGTTGAGCGATAGCGGTGCCCCCGCTGCGGAAGAAGACAGCCTGGAATCTGACGCTTCAGCCAGCAGCTAACTTTACCATCCATGCCTTTCATTCAGATTGGTTCAATCTCTGACGATTGAACCAATCTAGCACACCAACAAAATGGCAAGAGAAGCCCTGGAAAAGCGGGCACAAAAAGCAATCCTTCAAGAATCGTTTTTCCGCTGGGAAAGTGCTGTTGTCATTTCCCTCAGCCTCATTCTCTCGGCGGTGGCAGGCACAACCGGTTCGCTTGGCCCATTTTGGGTCTGGCTGTTGGGAGGAGCCGCTGCCGAGGCAGCCCTCGTCTACAGCAGCCTGAGCGACCCTGAATTTGCCCGTAAAGTGGTTGCCAAAATGCTTAACAGCGAGTTTCGCCCGGAGAAGCTCTCCGATAAGCAGTTGCAGCAGCAAATCAACCAAGCACTTGAGTACCGAGCGCGAATTGACCAGGCAATTCGTCAAAACGAAAACCCTGTCTTTAAGACAGAACTTAGCCGCACGGCAGAGCAAATTGATGAATGGTTGGAATATATCTACACGCTGGCGCAGCGCATTGACCGCTATCGGCAAAATATGGGGCTATTAGACGGGGACAAACAAAAGGCAACGCGACGTATTTACCAGCTACAGCAAGAGCTAGACCGCGCCAAAGACGACCAAACGCGCAAGCAAATTGAAGAGACATTAGAAAGTCTTTACCGGCAGCTTGCTACCTTGGATAATTTGGGCAAGACGATTCAACAAGCGGAGCTACAGCTTGAAAATACGCTTACCCATTTAGCAACCATCTACTCACAAACGATGCTGGTAGATGCCAAGGATGATGACACCCGCGCCAAGCGGCTGCGGCACGAAATTGCCGAAGAGGTGGTTGAGCTACAAGATTTGCTGTCGGCTATGGACGATGTGGGGGCTGCCGATAGCTGGAACAGCTAATTGATGGGCAATTTCTGAGGATGCGCGGGAAAATTTGTCAATTTAGCTCCCCTTTGTTAATATTTTTGGCTGGCAACATTATAGAAACGGAGATTTTACAGCTATGAAAGTGCTGCTAAGAGAAGATGTCGAAAGTTTAGGATACGCTGGGGAAGTCCACAAGGTTGCGCCGGGTTATGGCCGCAACTATTTGCTGCCCAGAGGGCTGGCCGTGATGGCTACGCCTAGCATGATGAAGCAAGCCACCGTGTGGCGCAAGAAGGCCGATGCACGCCGGGAACAAATTCGGGCTGAATTTGAAGCGTTGTCGGCTCGGATTAATGGAACGGTGCTGACGTTCCAGGCGCGTGCTGGTGAAACGGGTCGTTTGTATGGGTCTATTACGACGCAGCAGATTACCGACAAGATGAATGAGGTGCTGGGTACGGATATTGACCGGCGTAAGGTGGGTGAGCATACGCTGCGCGACTTGGGTGAACACAAGGTTGTGGTGCGGCTAAGCGGGGATTTTCAGCCTGAGGTAACAGTTATTATTGCAAGCGATGAAGCTTTGGAAACGTCGGAAACGGCAGAAGAAGCTGAGGCTTAGGGATGAGAAAACGGCCGTTTCCCGCAAAACGGCCGTTTCTACATAGGCTAACGGCCTGCACACAATGGACGAGCTTGGTCAGATATTGCGAGAGGCTCGCGAAAACAAAGGGTTGACCCTGGAAGAAGTCCAGGCCGAAACACGCATCCACGCCCGCTTCCTCACCGCCCTGGAAAAGGGGGATTATGCTGCACTGCCTACCCCCGTCCACGTGCGCGGTTTTCTGCGAAACTATGCTCGATTCTTAGGACTAGACCCCCAACCGCTACTCGCAAGATACCAAAACAACCACGGTTATAGCAGCAACGGTATCAACCACGGACAGACAAACGGTAGTTTTGTCCCCACGCGGGACGACCAGCCCTTTTTTGACCCCGTAAACGTTGAAGTCGAATCTATCAGCAACCGTCGCTCGCCCGAATCAGCTTTACAGTTGGTTATTATTGCTGCCCTCCTACTAGCTCTGGCCTTGATTGGAATGCGCTTTATCCCTATTTTGCTAGGCAACGGCGATGGCACTGAAACCATTACAGCAGAAATTACCCAAGCCCTGCAAGAAATGACCAACAACGGCGAGTTAGAGCCAACCATTGACATCAACGCCACCCTTACGGCCACTGACTTCATCACCTCAACCAGCCGCAACAACACCAACGGCGCAGCCAGCGGCTCACTGCTTGCCACCCCTTCCCCCACCCGCCCGCCGCTGCCAGCTATCCTTGATACAATCCAACTGCGTTTAGACATTACTGAGCGCACCTGGATGGAAGTCACAATTGATGGAGATGTGGTCTTCACTGGCATTGCTCGTACGAATGACGTTTTTGAATGGGAAGCGCAAAACGAAGTGAAGCTGCTAACCGGCAACGCCATAGGCATTGTTGCCACCATTAATGAGGTCCAGTTGGGTCGTCTGGGTGGACGGGGCGAAAATCGGGAAGAGGTATGGCGCACCACGCAATAAATTTTTTGACAGGATTTACAGGATTTACAGGATTTTTCGCTGAATCCGCCTCCAGTTAGTCCCCCATCGCGCTTTTTATGAGCAAACACAAACAGAAAAAACAATTTTATCTGCTGAGTTTAGGTTGCAGCAAAAATACCGTTGACTCGGAGAGCATGGCAAGCCTGCTGCTGAAGTCGGGGTTTCAGGGAACGGCCGATCCTGACGATGCCAGCGTGTTGATTGTCAACACCTGCGGCTTTATCGAAAGTGCGCGGCAGGAATCCATTGAGGCATTGCAAGATCTGGCCGAGCTAAAGGGAAAAAACCAGCTTCTGATTGCTGCTGGCTGTATGGCACAGCGGTATGGCAGCGAAGTGGTGGAATGGGTTCCCGGTGTGGATGGGGTGATTGGCACGCGCCGCTGGATGGACATTGTGCCGTTTATTCGCAAGCTGCGGCGGCAAAAGCACCCGGAACCGCTGTACCACTTGCCGGATGAGGCGACGACGGTGGGTAAAGATGAGCGGGGGGTGTTGCGAACGGCCGTTCAAGGCCGCAGTGCCTACCTCAAAATTGCCGACGGCTGCCGTCGCCCCTGCGCCTTTTGCGCCATTCCCCAAATCAAAGGCACCCACGTTAGCCGCCCCATGAATGCCATCGTCGCCGAAGCGGTGCGGCTGCAAGAGGCGGGCATCCAGGAACTGATCATCATCGCCCAGGACAGCACCGACTACGGCCACGACCTTGGGCTAAAAAATGGGACTAGCCAACTGCTCAAAGAAATCGCCAAAGCAGCTCCCGACATCCCCTGGATTCGGCTAATGTATGCCTACCCTGGCTACGTTACCGACGAACTGATTGAGACGATGGCAACCACCCCGCAAATCGTCAACTACCTCGACATCCCGCTGCAACACGGCCACCGCGAAACGCTAAAACGGATGCGACGGCCGGCCAACGTTGAATGGGTCTACAAAACCGTGGAAAAGCTCCGCACCGCCATGCCCGACATCGCCATCCGCACCACCTTTATTGTTGGCTACCCCGGCGAAACGGACGAAGAGTTTGACGGCCTCAAGCAGTTTGTGCGCGACCTGCAATTTGACCGCATGGGGGCGTTTACCTACTCTTACGAAGCGTCCACCCCCTCGGCCACCGTTTCCTGGCAGGTGGAAGAAGCGGTGAAACAGGCACGGCAGGCGGAACTGATGGAGCTACAGCAGGCGATTTCGCTGGCAAAAAACCAGGTGCAGGTGGGCAAAACGCTGCCGGTGCTAATCGAAGGATACGGCGACAACCTGAGCATTGGCCGCACCTACCGCGATGCACCAGAAATTGACGGGCTGGTGATTATTCCTGGCGAACTGCCGCTGGGGGAAATGGTGCCCATTCGCATTGACGGAGCCATGACCTACGACCTCAGCGGCTCCCCCGCCCTTGAACCTAGCCAAACAATTGCGCTGCCGCTGGTGGGACGGTAATTCTATCAAAATTGGTG